>NZ_JAYJLD010000007.1 GCF_035282765.1 Ferviditalea candida
TTTTAACCGGATTACTTGCCGTACGGTCAGTCCGAGTGCCGCTGCTCCTTCCCCATTAGTCATTCGCCCATCCAAGATCTTCTCCACCACAAGTACCTTCTTCAACTCTGCTCTAGTCAATGTCAATGTCTCCTGTCCCATAGTGACATTATCTCAGAACAGTTACAGGGTGACATTATCACAGCACAACGACATTAAGCAAATTTTATGTTGACAAAATGAAAACGCATACATATAATAAAACTACAGTATGGTTTCTCTCCACTCCTATCCGAAAATAGCACTATGTGCAGCCACCCTTTTCAGGTGGTTCTTTTTTTGCCTTTTTGCTGCTGCGAGCTATTTGCGTTGTCCGGAAACCAGGCGGGGCTTTAAACTGAGGAAGTTGGATAGACTTAGACATAGGCATCCAGTATCAATAATCATATGGAAAATTCATTAATTCGTTAAAATCGGGAAGTCTGTGTGAAAAATAATATAGATTCTTCCCCTCGAACACTAACTTCTATTATTCTGTACGATAATAAATAATATAGAAATGCCCTTTTCAAATCGCACAACGTAATAGCTGTCGCAATACGGACACCAAACCGGCTTTATGCTTTTGCTCCTGGATTCATCAATCGTACGTACGGCGTTTGCAGACAACAAAGAGCATCCCGGAATGGCTGGATTCGGGATGCATTTCAAATCGCATTAATTTTTTTCGAGGAAGCGGATAAAGGCTGCAATTGATATACAATATCGACGTTTTGGGATATAATTTCTGTATTTTTTGATGCTGTTTCTGAGCATTTAATATGGGTATCCACCGTCCTGTCATCTCCGGTAAAGTCATATCCCCATACCTCATTCAAATGCTTGTCGCGAGACTGAGCGATATTCTTATACTTTACAAGATAAAAAAGCAAGTCATACTCTTTGGGTGCAAGTTCCGCTTTTCTCCGTCAAAAACATTTCTTCCCGCAAAATCAACCTCAAGTCCGTCAAAATTCAGCTTTTCGTTATGAACCGAGGCATGTTCTTTGTTCAAATGCCGGCTTGCGATGACGTTGATTCTTGCCATCAACTCTTTGGGTGAAAAAGGCTAGACCACATAATCGTCGATGCCAATTTCAAAACGGAATAATTTATCGTACTCTTCATCTCTGGCAGACAGCATCAAAATCGGGATGTCCTTACTTTTTTGAGTTCCTTGCTGGCGGAGAAACCATCCAGTTTGGGCATCAAAATGTTCATGACAATGATGTCAAAATCCTGTGTCTTGCGAATTTTTACGGCTTCCATTCCGTCGCCTGCCACGGTTACCGAATGTTTCGACCGCCAATATTTTGTACATTTTACCTCCGCATGACTTGAATCTTTTAATACTTAGTTTGTCCCAGAGGCAGACCATATATATCAAACCTCCAAAACCCGATAAATCAGCCGGCCGTTCGATTTCCGGGGAATTTGTCGATTCAAGAAGGAATTTAACGAAACAATCAAGAACTAATCAATAACTTATGTTACAATACTATAGAAATTATGAAATTGATTTTCCGTACAGCGCAACTTTTTGCTCCCGGCAAGGTAAAACATTACATACCCAATGCTGGGAGCGACCTTTGGAGAAGCAAGGAGGGTCTCGCTCTCAATGATGACCGATTCCCAGTTAATCAGAGAAATTAAAGACGGCAATGTACAGCTGTACTCAGAATTGATGCTTCGTTATGAACGAAAAATTCTTTCATTCGTTTATCATATGCTTAAAGGCGCGCAGATGGAGATTCATGCCGAGGATTTGTGTGCGGAGACCTTTTATAAGGCCTACCGGAGTCTCCAGACGTTCAGGGAAGTGGAGGCATCCTTTTCCACATGGTTGTATACCATCGCCCGAAATACGGTGCTGAGTGAACTGCGCAAACAAAGAAGTGGGAAAGTATCTTTGGAAGAAAGCGGGATTACCCCGCAATCGTCCTTTGAATCGCTTCCGGAGCAGACGATTTTGCGAAACGAGAAAGTGGACCTCGTTCGAGAAGCCATCCGTAATCTTCCGGAAAAGCAGCGTTCCGCGCTGATCCTAAGGGAATATGAGCAGTTGGATTATCAGGAGATCGCCAATATCTTGGGGCAAACGGTCAGTTCCGTCAAATCGCTGCTGTTCAGGGCGAGAGCCAGCGTAAAAACCCAACTGGAATCTTACTTTGCGGAACCTGTATATGAGGAATATAAGGGGATGAACCATCGATGAAATGCAATGAAGTGCAGGAGCGGTTCGGTGAATACAACGACCTTCCGGTACATGATTTAAGACGTCAACGGATTGATGAACACATCAGGCATTGTTCTGACTGCGCCGAAGAATTCCGGATTTGGGAGGAAAGCGCGGACCTGATCAAAACGGGCATTTTTGCTGCCGGTGCTCTCGGCGAATCCCGAATCGCCAGCAATGTCATGAGCCGCATTTATATGGACGAATCCTGGAGAATTCCTGTTGCCGACCGTACATATAACATCTCTTCCAAAATGCGAAGAAACCTTACGGCGGTTATGGCTTTTTGTCTGACGATGTTTATATTCAGCTTCATATACTCCATTATCCAACCCGGACAGCCGCAGGAAACGACACAAAGCGGAAATGAACTGAAGGGAATGTTCCCCGCCGACATGATCCAGGATGCGCATTCGATTTCTTCGAAATCGAGCATTTTCGAAGGAGTGCCTGTCGCAAGCATAACGGCGCCGAATGTGCTTCGCATCGAGCCTCCCAGCTACCCGCACTATTGGATGGCTCTGTCGATTTTCGGGGTGATTTTCGGCTTGTTGACCATGAACTGGTTGTCGAGAATCAAATACTGACATATCTAAAGCAATCTCGCCTCCCATAAGATATGAAGGGAGGCTTTTATTATTTTAGGAAAGGCGTGGCTTGAATTGACGGTTATTGGATTAATCCGGCATGGGGAAACCATGTGGAATCAGCAAAACAGGATGCAAGGGCAGACCGATATTCCGTTGAATGATACAGGACGTCATCAGGCGGAGCAGTTGGCCCGGAGACTCCAATATGAGCAGTGGGACGCAATGATCAGCAGCGATTTGCAAAGAGCTGCGGAGACGGCAGCAATCATTTCAAGGCTTGCTGGAATTCAGCTCTTGCGTTATGAGCCCCGGTTGAGAGAGCGTTTCTTCGGACGGATGGAAGGGACGACCCTGGAGGAGCGACTGCGGCTTTGGGGAGAAAATTGGAGGCTTGCCGATCATGCGGCGGAGGATGAGGACAGGCTGTTGAACAGAGGGCTGGGCGTTATCGGCGAGGTCGCGGATAAGCTGCGGGGCAAACGAGTGCTTCTGGTCACTCATGGCGGGCTAATCAGACAAATCTTGAAGGCGACGGTTCCCGATTTGGAAATCAGGCAAATTGCCAATACTTCTTTGAGTTTGTTAAAAGTGGACAACGGCGGCTGGAGCTGCGAGCTTTTCAATTGCACCAGGCATCTGTCATGAAGAAAAGGCAAAGATCAATTAAACCGCTTGAACATTTGCCGCCAAAAGTGGAACCAATTTCATCGCCGAGCCCTAGATGTGAATTTTCCTGTATCGACAGGAATATTTTTCTATAAAAATCCCATAATGGTACTAAAGGTAAGCTAGCACCGGGGGTGCCATTATGAATTTGGCCGAGATGCTCAGTTACGCTGACATACATCAGTTAATCCGCATCGCTGGTCATTATTCCTGCGAATGCGACGGGCATTCAAAAAATGAGCTGATTCAATCCATACTGTCCGCGATCAACCGGAAAGGCGTATTTGACAGATTTGTTCAGGATTTGAGCACGGAGGACATTCGCTTTATGAATTCCCTTCTGTTTGACCGCCGCGACGCCTTCAGCTTGGAGGAGCTTATCGCTCGTGTTCAGCAGACGACGTTTGTCAAAGAAGACAAGGAAAAGCTGAATCCACGGGAAACGATCAGCAAATTCAAGCAGCGCGGATGGCTGTTTAACGGATATTCCCATAAAACAAAGTATTTGCTGCAAATTCCTCAAGACATCAAGAACAAATTTGCCGAAGCGCTTTTCAGACAATTTCATGCCGATTTGGTTGTAACAGAGGAACCGGGAGTTTATCGCGATGAACATAAATTGATTCTTGATGATATTCATTTCTTTCTGCAGTTCGTATATCATCATCCCGTCCTGTTGACTTCGGACGGCACGATGTACAAACGCTATCTGCAGCAAGTTTTGGAGGGGCTGTCCGTTTGGGAGGAGCCCGTTGCGAAAGGCGGATGGAGATTCGGGTACGGCAGAAGGTTCCGGGATTATCCGAACCGATTTTCCCTAATCTATGATTACTGTTTTTATAACGGTTTAATCGAAGAGAGGGAGAACATGCTGATACTGACCGAAACGGGGACGTCATTGGTACACGCCGGCAGGAAGGACGAATTGTCTCTCGTTTACCGGACGTGGATGAAGATTTACAAAGGCCCGGTGCCCAACCTGCAGTCTATCGTGCACTGGATAGAACGCCTGTCCCGGCAGCAATGGGTGACGGGGAAATCCTTGTCCGGGATCCTATGTCCGTTTATAAAGCCTTATTATTACGATTTGCCTGACAACATTTTGGATCAAAGAATTTTGCAGATGCTGATGCATCTGGGAGTTATCCGGCTGGGGGAGGATGAGAATCAAGGAAAAGTCGTATTCACAACGCAGGTGGGCAGCAGATTGATTCTGGGAACTTATGTGGCTGAAGAAGACAAAATCGAGATTCCGATCGAGCATGCATGAGCGGCCGGGAAATCGGCCCGCACTATCGGCTGCTTCGATTGGGTAAAGGTATATTCAACGGTTTATAGGCGATTATCCTGAACGGAGTCGAGGCCGCTGAATATGCTTTAGTAGGAATGACATTGTCAATTGCCGCGAGTATCGTAAAGCGTTGGAGGTTGAGAAAAATGAAAGAAATGAATGCTGCTTACTCCGCGATGCTGAGCATAATGGCCGAGATGATACTGGATGAAGCAATACGAAAATACAAGGAAGAGCGTCTCTACAAGGAAATCGACAACGCCCTTGCACGCGGGGACAGAAACTCGTTTTACAATTTGGCCAAACAATTGAAAACATGCAAATAATGGAATGACGCGCATGTATAGGGTGATTCGTCAGGGGGCAATTTAGCGTTGAGCATTCCTTACCTTGAAAGGAGGAACGGATTTCCGTGCCCCAATGGTTGGAAGTTGCCCTGCGCACCCTGATTGCCGTCATCGTTCTGTTTGTTCTGACAAAAGTGTTGGGAAAAAGACAGGTTTCCCAGCTTTCCCTGTTTGAGTACATTACGGGAATCACGATCGGCAGCCTGGCAGCCTATGTATCGCTCGATGTTGAAGCCAACTGGTATCTGGGCATCGTGTCGCTGACCGTATGGGTTGTCGTTTCGCTCGGAATCGAGTTTCTGCAGTTGAAGAGCAAGGCAGTCAGGAATTTTGCGGACGGCAAAGCAACGGTGCTGATCAAAGACGGCAAAATTCTCGAGGACAACCTGAAAAAAGAGCGGCTGACGACCGACGAATTGCTTCAGCAATTGAGGAAGAGAAATGTGTTTAAAACGGCCGATGTCGAGTTTGCCATCATGGAGCCGAGCGGTGAAATCAATCTGCTGCTGACCAAAGAAAACCAACCGCTGACTCCCAAGCACCTGGGGATCAAAGTAGCCCCAGAGCAGGAACCGCAGGCTGTCATCATGGATGGGCAAATTATGGATGAGCCGCTGGCCACGATCGGATTGAACCGGGAATGGCTGACCGTCGAGCTGAAAAAATTGGGTGTCGCGCTGGAAAATGTTTTTTTGGGTCAAGTAGATTCTTACGGGCAGCTGTATGTCGATCTTTTCGACGATCAAATCAAGGTTCCCCAGCCCCAACAAAAAGCGGCATTGCTGGCCAATCTCAAAAAATGCGAAGCGGATTTGGAAATGTTCGGCTTGGCTACGGATGACGATAAAGTAAAAACCATGTATGAAAACTGTTCGCAGATGCTAATGGGCGTGATCAAGGAAATCAGACCGCTGCTGATCAGATAACCGCTGGCGGTCCGCCGGCGGTTCGTCGGGAAACAAGCGGGATTGCAAGGCCTTCTCCGGAGTTTGCAGGGGCGAAAAGAAAGCGCCATGAATTTTTTCGCTTGGTCGGACAAACTTCAGAGGGGCTTTTTTTTGCGCCCAATTGCTGGCTTGTTGGGGAAGATGCGGCAGGATACCTCGAATTTTTACGGATGACAAGCATATAATCAGACAAACCCACTTTGCAATGGGAGCTGATTGGGGTGCTGGGCTGGGAAAAATTTGCGGCGATATTATCGGGAAGCTTCTTGATCGCCTCGGGAATCGATTTTTTTCTGGTGCCGTTTCGGGTGCTTGACGGAGGAATCATCGGAATCTCGCTGATTTTGAATTATTTGTTCGGCTTCAGGATCGGATTGACTGTAATTTTGTGCAGCGTGCCTATTTTTGTGATCGCCTGGAGGAGCTACAGGGATTATTTCTATAATAGTTTGCACGGAATGCTGATATCATCCTTGATGATCGACCTGGTTGAACCGTTCCAGTATCACTTTCATTATTTCATCGAATTGCCGCCGTTGACGAGTTCGATCATCGGCGGCTTGCTGATAGGCACCGGGATTGGAATCATGCTGAGATTCCGGACGAGTACGGGGGGAACCGATCTTTTGGCGCATTTTCTGTCCCGGTTATTTTCGGTCAATGTCGGAGCGATCATTTTCATGATTGACGGTATGATCATCAGCGCCGGCGGTCTTCTGCTTTCGGCGGACACTTTTTTTCTGTCGATATTGTCCATTCTTGCGGGAGGGGTAGCAACCGGGTTCTGCACGATGGGGATGAATACTGCGAAATGAATTCTTTTTTTCATGAACATCATGTATATTTCATGCCAAAGTGGCTTTTTCATTGTTCGGGGGAATTTGCTACAATAGGGTTTGAATGAGCAGGAGGAGGTGTCAGAAGTGAAATTCAGTGAAATTACACAGACGAAGTGGCAGGAATGGAAGCCCTATATGGATACGTGCCTGCTCCCGTTGACCGGTCTTACAGGCGGGGAGCAGCCTTGGGAAGTGACGCGGACGCTGGAGGAGTTAAGAGACGTGATGGATCGGATCGAAATTCCTTATAAAGGGAGAATTGTAACTTATCCCACCGTTCAATATCAGCTGGAGGGACAAGCTTTTGAAGCGTTCGTTAATCAGCTCTGCGCGAATATGATCTCCGCGGGATTTGCGCATGTCGTACTGGTGACGGGAAATGCTTTGATCCGCGAGATGAACTTTGAGCAGGCGGATTTGCTGATTGGTCCGGAAGACGAACCGCGGATTTCCGAAATGATTCAAACAATGTGGGAACAAAAATGAGGATTTGCGTATGAGAAGCGAAGCATTTGCTAACGATAAAAGTGGCGGGCAAGATGTGACAATTTCATTACATTTTGGTTCCGGTTTAACGCGCTTGAAGTGATTTTGAATGGGGAATTCTTGACGCTCCCAAAGTCGTAGGCTATTATTATTATGTCCTAGTGTGGTGTGGAAATAATGGTCGTTTATGACTTAACATAAGTGTCGCAAAGGGGGTAGTATCTATAATGGCTGACGAAATGAACCAGGGGATCCATTCACATGAAGAAAAACCCATTCACCGGAGAGAAATGTCCCGCAGACAATTTCTTTCTTATACCCTTGGAGGAACGGGCGGTTTTTTGGCGGGTGTGCCTTTAATGTCGATGCTTCGCTTTTCGGTTGATCCGATTTTGCAGAAGAAGACGGCAGGTGACTTTGTCAAGGTTGTCGAGGAAACCCAAATCACTTCCGAACCGAAATCGTTCAAATTCCAAAAGCATCAGGTCGATGGCTGGTATGAGAGCGATCCGGAATTCGAAGCGTGGGTTGCCAAAGGCAGTGACGGCAAGATTTTTGCCCTGTCGCCCGTTTGCAAGCATTTGGGCTGCACAGTCAACTGGAACAACAATCCGCAGTATCCCAACCAATATTTCTGTCCGTGCCATGGAGCGCATTATACCATTGACGGCAAAAACCTTGCCGTGGCTCCATTGCCGCTGGATGAATATCAGGTTAAGATTGAAAACGGATTTGTTTACTTGGGTCCGGTGGAACCAAATACCAGGGTTAAATAAGGAGGCGTAAAATCAGATGTTTAAAGGTGTTTACAACTGGATTGACGAACGTCTCGATATAACGCCGATGTGGAGAGACGTAGCGGATCACGAGGTTCCCGAACACGTAAATCCGGCCCACCATTTTTCGGCTTTTGTATACTGTTTTGGCGGTTTGACGTTCTTCATCACCGTCATTCAAATATTGTCGGGAATGTTTTTAACCATGTACTATGTTCCGGATATTATCAACGCCTATGCCAGCGTGGACTATTTGCAGCATAAAGTGGCTTTCGGCGTTATTGTCCGCGGTATGCACCATTGGGGGGCAAGTCTTGTTATCGTGATGATGTTCTTACATACCCTGCGGGTATTCTTCACCGGATCTTATAAGGCTCCCCGCGAAATGAACTGGGTTATCGGAATGCTGATTTTTTTCGTGATGCTGGGCTTAGGCTTTACGGGATATCTGCTTCCATGGGATAACAAAGCTTATTTTGCGACCAAGGTCGGAATTGAAATCGCATCTTCCGTGCCGTACCTTGGGGAATACGTCAAACAGTTTTTACAGGGCGGAAACATCGTTGGCGCTCAGACGTTGACCCGTTTCTTTGCTCTACACGTTTTCTTCCTTCCTGGCGTGCTGCTTGCTTTATTGGGAGGACACTTCTTCATCATCCGCAAGCAGGGGATTTCCGGACCGCTATAATAAGCTAAAGAAAGGAGAATAACGCGTGGCGCATCATAAATCGGACGAAAAGATCGTATATGTCGGGGATTCCCGTGTTCGTAAAAAATCCGACAGGCCGGTACCTCCAGATTATTCGGCTTACCCGGGCAAATCGGAGGCATTTATTCCTAACTTTCTGTTGAAGGAATGGATGGTCGGCGCCGTAGTTCTCGTCGGCTATATGGTTTTGGTCATGTCGGAGGCTGCTCCTCTGGGCTATCCTGCCGATCCGACCAACACACAATTTATCCCGATGCCTGACTGGTACTTCCTGTTTCTATATCAATTGCTGAAATATCCGTATACTTCGGAGCACTTCAAAGTGCTTGGGACGCTTGTCGTTCCAGGGATTGCGTTCGGTTCGCTGCTGCTGGCGCCCTTTCTGGACAGAGGCCCGGAAAGACGCTTTTACAGACGGCCGATTGCTTCAAGCTTAATGATATTGTCCATAATGGCGACTATCTATTTGACCGTCGTCTCATGGTCGCATTATCAGGAAGAACTGAAAGCTAAAGGGATCATTCCTGAACACATCAAGCGTGAAGAGGAACTGAAAGCCGGCAAGGCGGCTCCCAAACCGGCAGGGGCTCAGAAAGCAGCGACGATTGCTATCGTGGACGAAGGCAACAAAGCCTTTGATATCTACAAGAAAAGCACCTGTGTACAATGCCACGGCCAAGATTTGAAAGGAATGCCGGCAGCCGGTATTCCACAGCTTCGCGGTGTGGGCGACATTCATGACGAGACAAAGATCGTCGACATCATGAAAAACGGCTTTAACAAAATGCCTGCAGGTCAATGGGATGCCAGCAAGGCCAACGGCTTGACGGATGCCGATCTGACGGCACTTGCCAAGTGGCTGGCGGCACAGAAGAAACAATAGCATCAGACATGAACCTGGCCGAAACCCGGCCAGGTTTTTTACCACATAAGACTTATAAATTTCCGGGTCTCGGAAAGGCAAATTCTTATTGGCATGAAAAATTTCCTTTAATCGCGGTCTCGCTCCTTGGAATGACTTCGATAGAAGTTTTTCTTTGCGCGTCGGATAATCGCTCTGGTCGGGGGTCAATCATGTTTACGAAGCATCTTTCTCTGTCGTATTTTTGGAGCAGGCCGTTGTTGCTGTCAGGCTGGGTGCTCTGGAGTTTATTCATCATTAATTTATTGGGGACTATTTACGGCTATGAATGGTATTGGAATCAGATTCTTTATACGCTAGAACATTACCCCAAATGGCTGATTCCTTATGTCCCTGACAGTCCGACCGCAAGCTTGTTTTTTACAATTTCGCTGTTTTATCTTTTGTTGGACCGGATTCGCTTCCGTTATGGCATGGAACGGAAGGACGCGTTACTACGCAATCTGATTGAAGCGCTGGCAGTGATCACCTCTGTCAAGTATGGAATTTGGGCTGTTACCATGATTGTGGCGGGCTGGCTTCAAGGTGATGCGATGGTCTGGCAGCAGTGGATGCTGATCGTTTCCCATCTGGGTATGGCGGTGGAAGCCCTGTTATTCGTCCGTTTTTTTCGGATGGTTGTACCGCTGATTGGAATCGCAGCCTTATGGACGCTCAGCAACGACTATTTGGATTATCATGTCGGGATTTATCCGTGGCTGCCGAAACAGCTTGAAAACGATTTGTCTGCCATTGAAATTTTTACGATCAGCTTGAGTATTGTCAGCATTCTAATTGCTTATCTATCCCGAAAATTCATTTCCACTAATAAAAACAATACTACTCAGTAAATTTTCAGGACTGCGCAAGGTCTAAAATTGGACATCCCCCCATATCATGATGTTGAGGAGGGATGTCCGATGTTTTTTTTCCGGATGAAGGTGTTTTTAATGCTGTTTTTCATGCTTTTCGCAGTTTTTATGGCAGGATGCGCCGCACAATCCGCCGGAAAAGTGCCGGCGATCAAGGAAGTGGAACCCGGCCAGCTAGCCCCGATCAACCTGACAACGCAAAAATTTTATGATAAGACACGGAAAGAAGAATATTTGGGAGCAAGAACGGAGCTCGAGCTTTTGGGGGAACAACTGACCCGGATACGTTTTGAAGGCATCACCTCCATTGAAGGCGTCGATGCTCTTACGCAGAGTGTGGTGGAGGCCAAGCGGGTGTTTAATAACATACGATTATCCAGAAGCGAAGCAATGATTGCAGCCGCCAAAATTCGTTTGGCCGTCGATGCGCTATCACATAAAAATCAACCCATGTGGCTTCAATATTACAAAGTATTAAATGGGGATCTTCAGGAATTTACATCTGCAGTGAAGCAGAAAAATCGGCTGTCTGCAAAGGGTATTCTGGAACGCATGAAACAGCATTATCTGATTATCCGTCCGTCGGTCGTCATCTCCCGGGAAGCGGCAATGGCGGAAAAGGCCGATTCACTGTTCAGCTTTGCGGAAAATCAACTGGCCGTGCCCGATATGAAATATGCCGCGTTAGAATCGGTGCTGGACGAATTCGGGAAAGTATGGAACGAAATTTTCGGCAAGCAGGACTCGGATGCCTATGCTCCACTCATTGACCAGCAGAAGCCCTTTTTGTGGACCGCTGGAATGGCTGCCGTGATTTTGGCGGTACTGGCATTTGTCGGATGGAGAAAGTACGAATATGAAAAAGAGTATACGCCGGTTCATCCACACAATAAGGACGGCAGAAGGCGATGGTGATCGGCCTGCGGCTACTCCGATTTGAACCCTTCACCCAGCACATCATGAACATCGCTGATGATCATGAAGGCATTCGGGTCCATTTCTTTGACCAAGGCCCGCAATCTTCTCATCTCGTGGCGGTAAACCACGCAATAAACCACTTCCTTCTGTTTCTTGGAATAGGCGCCTTTTGCCGGGAACAAGGTGATTCCCCGGTCTAAGTCGCGGGTAATGGCATCGGCGATCGTCTCCGTACGGTCGGAAATGATCGTAAATGCTTTTGCGGCATAAGCGCCTTCTTGTATAAAATCGATGACCTTAGAGGATATGAAGACGGTAACCAGTGTATACAGCACTTTTTCCCGGGGAATATAGAACAACGACAGGGCAATCACGGCAGCGTCGAAAAACAGAATGACCTGACCCATACTCCAGCCTTTAAGGGATTGCCCGATTCTGGCGAGAATGTCCGATCCGCCGGTAGTGCCGCCGAAGCGAAAAACGATCCCCAGCCCGGCTCCCAAAGTGACGCCCGCATACAAAGCCGCA
Source organism: Ferviditalea candida (assembly GCF_035282765.1). Taxonomy (GTDB): domain Bacteria; phylum Bacillota; class Bacilli; order Paenibacillales; family KCTC-25726; genus Ferviditalea; species Ferviditalea candida. Next base: position 12,125 of record NZ_JAYJLD010000007.1, read on the forward strand.
AGAAGGTAATCCTGGGTAGTAAAGGGAATCAGCCATCCGCGCTGGATCAAGATTTCCATGATCCAAAGAAAAAAAGACAGCGACAGGGTGCCGAGTATCGTATAGAACATCGCCTTGCCGCCGAACATTCGCCAACCGATGACGAACAGCGGAATATTGAGAAACAGGGTTGTATAAGAAGGCCGAAATGACAAGGAATAATTTAACAGCAGCGCAATTCCGGTAATGCCCCCCTCCATCAGTTCGTTGGAGATCACGAAGTAATGAAGTCCGAACGCATAGATCGCGGTACCGATCACGATGGGAATCAGATTCATGATTCTCTTTTTTTGCTTCGTGGAGACGGTCATGTTTATCCTCCTTGCGATTATTATACTCACCGGACAACCAAAAAATATTTGTTTTCGATAGCCGTTTACGTTAACATGTATTTTAAACTGTGATTTTGATCATGAGGGACAAACAGCAGGGGTGAAAAATGTCTAAAAAAACGCTGGAAGAGATTCAGCAGGAAGTCGATCGTTACATTTCCCAGTTCAAGGAAGGTTATTTCAGTCCGCTTGTCATGATGGCCCGGATGAGTGAGGAAGTCGGCGAATTGGCCAGGGAAGTCAATCATCGGTTCGGAGAAAAGCCGAAGAAACCGGATGAACAGGAAAACTCGATCGAAATGGAACTGGGGGACATCCTTTTCATTACCGTGTGCTTTGCCAACTCGCTCGGCATCGACTTGACGGATGCGTTCGATCAGATCATGTCCAAGTTCAAAACTCGTGATGCTAACCGATGGACACCTGTAAACACGGATTCAAATTGACGCTCATATGCTGTACCATCATCTTTTCAAGAAATGAAAGGAGGATGGGGCGTCAATGGACGGGAAACAGCAAATTCAAAAAGCTTACGAATCAATTCTGGACAATGATTTCGAGCAGGCGATCGAATGGTTCGAGCAAGCGGTTGCCCGGGAACCGGAGAATGCCGACTATCATTATAAGATTTCGATAACGTATGCCAGAAGCAACAAATTGAACAAGGCTCTGGCACATGCGCATACGGCTTCCGAACTTGCTGCCGGAAACGAGGAGTACCGCTTTCATCTGCAAAATCTTCAGGCGCTGGAGATGGCACGGTTGGCGGAACAACGTCTTCAGCATTCTTCCGGGCAGCCGGATGCGGCGATTTCGCTTCTGAAGCGGGCGATCGCATTGGATCCGTTATGCGTGGATGCACATATTCTCTTGGGCATCGCCTATAAACACAATGGAGACTATGATTTGGCCGCGGAAGCGGTCAAGGAAGCGCTGAAGCTTGATCCCCAGCATCAAACCGCCAAACGGCTGCTGGATGATTATGAATATATGCAGAAGCAGATGCTGCAGCAAGCAAAAGAAAGGAACTAGGTGATAATGATGAGCGAACAGATTAAAGTTGCCGTAACAGGCGCAGGCGGCAGAATGGGCCGGGAGGTAGTTAAAATGGTTCTGGATGATCCGGAACTTAAGCTGGTAGCGGCAGTCGATTCGTCTGCCTCCGGTCAGGATGCCGGCCAATTGGCCGGAAAAGAAGCGTGCGGGGTCACCGTCACCGGTGATTTGGAAACGTCGCTGCTTGAAACACAGCCGGATGTCATGATTGACTTTACGACTCCGCATTCTGTCATGAGCAATATCCGTACCGCTGTCAAACACAGAGTCAGACCCGTAGTCGGAACGACCGGATTTAAGCCCGAGGATATAGCTGAAGTGGACAAGCTTTGCCGTGAACAGCGGGTTGGGGCGATCGTGGCGCCCAATTTTTCAATCGGGGCGATTCTGATGATGAAATTTGCCGAGCAGGCCGCGAAATATATGCCGCATGTTGAAATTATCGAATACCATGGAGATCAAAAGCTTGACGCGCCCTCTGGCACAGCCGTCCAGACGGCTGAGAAGATTTCCCGCAGCCGTAAGGAGCTTAAACAGGGCAATCCGAATGAGAAGGAAACCATTGAAGGCGCGCGTGGAGCTTATTATGACGGATTTAGAATACATAGCGTCCGGCTGCCTGGAGTTTTCGCGCAGCAGGAGGTCATCTTCGGAGGCTATGGACAAACCCTCAAGATCCGGCATGATTCATATGACCGCGCCGGCTATATGCCCGGTGTGAACGTTGCAGTCAAAAAGGTGATGGGCATCGAAGGACTGGTGTTCGGATTCGAAAGCTTCATCGACTGATGTGACCATTGGGTAGGGGGAGCGAAAGATGAATATTGCGCTGATCGCACATGACCGCAAAAAAGAAGAAATGGTGAATTTTGCGATCGCTTATGAGCATGTTTTCCGGCTTCATCAGCTGTATGCCACCGGAACGACGGGGAAACGGATCATGGAGCAGACGCATTTGCAGGTGCATTGTTTTATGTCAGGACCGCTTGGCGGAGATCAGCAGATTGGCGCGCTGGTGGCCCAGAACGAGATGGATTTGGTCATTTTTCTTCGCGACCCGCTGATGGCCCAGCCCCATGAACCGGATATCATCGCCCTGCTTAGATTATGCGATGTGCAAAGCATTCCGTTGGCGACCAATATCGCGTCGGCTGAAATTTTGATCAAAGCGCTGGACCGCGGGGATTTTGCCTGGCGGGAAATCGTGCACAAATACAAATCAGGTGAGGCTAAATGACGCAATCATTGGATATTTTGATTTTCGGAGCCCATCCCGATGATGCGGAAATCGGGATGGGAGCAACGATTTACAAGCATACTCAGGTGGGATATCGGGTGGGCATTTGCGATTTGACCCGTGCGGAAATGTCCTCGAACGGAACTGTAGAAACAAGAAGACTTGAAGCGGAAACCGCTTCGCAAATTTTGGGCTTGTCCGTGCGCGCCAATCTGGAGCTTCCGGACAGGGGCTTGACGATGGAAGCGGGGCAAGTCGCAGCCATTGCAAAGGAAATCCGCAGGCATCGGCCGAAAATTGTATTCGCTCCCTTTTGGCAGGACCGCCACCCGGATCATGTGATGTGCAGTCATTTGGTAGGGGAAGCGGTTTTCAACGCCAAGCTTAGGAAGTATTTGCCCGAATTTGAACCCGTGCAGGTGGAGCAGGTCTACTATTATTTCATTAACGATGTGCAAAAGCCCGATCTGTTGGTTGACGTATCGGACGTCTATGAACATAAATTAGCCGCCCTGCGGGCCTATCAGAGCCAATTCATGCCTCCCGCCGAGCAGGAGGACCGTGTGGAAACGCCTTTAAACCGGGGCTACCTGGAGAATGTCGAGGCCAGAGACCGGGTGCTCGGGCAGCAAAGTATTTGCCGTTATGCGGAAGGATTCATCAGCAAGCAGCCTTACCGCGTAAACTTCTTCTAAATATCGAGCCTGCCGTCATAGGTTATATCATTAACTATTGGAGGGGAGACTCCTTGCGAAGGAAACTGAAAATCGGCATTACCTGTTACCCTTCTCTTGGCGGGTCCGGTGTGATTGCCACTGAACTGGGGAAATTGTTGGCCGAAAAAGGCCATGAGGTGCATTTTATTACGCAATCCATGCCGTTTCGGTTGGGCAAATTTCAACGCAACATTTTTTATCACGAGGTGGAAGTCAACGATTATTCCGTTTTTCGTTATCCTCCGTATGATCTTTCCCTCGCCAGCAAACAAGCTCAGGTGACCAAAATGCAGCATTTGGACATCCTTCATGTGCATTACGCCGTTCCGCATGCGATCAGCGCGATTCTGGCCAAGCAGATGGTCGGCGACCAGCTGAAAGTGGTAACGACTCTGCACGGTACGGACATTACGGTTTTGGCTCAGGATGAAACGTTGAGCGACCTGATCCGGTTCGGAATCAACCAAAGCGATGCGGTGACCTCGGTATCAAACGATTTGACCCGGGAAACGAAACAGCTGCTGCAAATTGAAAAGCCGATAGATCTCGTATACAATTTCATCGACAAAAGGGTTTATTACCCCCGCGATTGCTCGAGTCTGCGAAGCGATTTTGCGCTGCCCGAGGAAAAAATCCTCATGCACATTTCCAATTTCCGGCAGGTGAAGAGGGTTGTCGATGTCGTCGATATTTTCAATAAAGTAAATGCTGCTGTCCCTTCGAGACTGCTGTTTGTCGGGGAAGGGCCGGAACTGCCGAAGGTGCAGTGCAAAGTCAGGGAGCTCGGTCTTCAGGATCGTGTGCAGTTTCTGGGCAAACAGGATGAAGTGGCTCAGCTCATCTCATTGGCTGACGTCATGCTGCTGCCCTCGGAAAAGGAAAGCTTCGGCTTGGTTGCGCTGGAAGCGATGGCCTGCGGAGTACCCACCGTGGCATCCGATGCCGGCGGGATTCCGGAATTGATTACGCATGGCGAAACGGGATACTTGGCGCCAATCGGTGATACGGCAGCGATGGCCGGTTATGCCATCCGTCTGTTGTCGGATCCGCTAATTTACCGGCAGTTTTCGGATGCCTGCATTGTCAGGGCCACGCAGACATTCTGCAGCGATTTGATTACCGAACAATATGAGGATATCTATTATCGGGTGCTTGGAATTGCACAGCCCAGGGAAGAAGTTGTCTGCGAGAATGTGTAAGGGCTCGCGATGCCTAACTTGAAAATGGCGGTGGAAAGCAAAGTTGAATTCGCAAACGCTTGTCCGTGAAGCTTATGAAATTGTTCGCAGGCTTCGGGATAATGGATATGCAGGCTATCTGGTGGGCGGATACGTCAGGGATACGCTGTTGAATCGGGAAGTCAAGGATGTTGATATCGCAACGTCGGCGCTTCCCGAGCAGGTCATGGCCATTTTCCCGCATACGGTTCCGACTGGAATCAAGCACGGCACCGTTACGGTTGTCATGCTGCATCATGCGTATGAGGTGACGACCTTCCGGAAGGAATCGGGCTATCGGGACCGGCGCCGTCCGAACCGGGTCGAATTCATTGCCGAACTTCGGGAGGACTTGGAACGCCGGGATTTTACCATAAACGCCATGGCGATGGATGCCGAAGGCAAATTGATTGATCCGTTTGGAGGCCAAGCCGATCTGCGGGACGGAATTCTCCGCTGCGTCGGCGACGCCGAGCGAAGGTTTGACGAGGATGCGCTGAGAATGATGAGGTGCATCCGCTTTGCTGGCGAATACGAGCTGCAGGTCGAACGGCAGACGTGGGAGGCGCTCATGGCGAATCGCGGGAAATTAAAGCACATCGCCATGGAAAGAATCCGCGGCGAGCTGGAGCGGATGCTGGAGGGGAGTCATCCTTACCAAGCCTTGCTGCTATTGAGCCAAAGCGGTCTGCTTTCCTATACGAAAGCCGAGACGGGACTTCAATTCACGACCGGGCAGGTGGTTCAACGGGAACAGGTCCTGTCGGTCATCGCCAAGCTCGATGATGCTTGGAATAAGTGGGCCTTGCTGCTGCTGACATTGAAGATTTCCCCGTCCTCGGCCTCGCAGGCTCTGCGCAGGTTAACCTTTTCCCGCAAAAATCAGGATGGGATTTGCAGGATTGCATCGTTTCACGAATGGCTCTCCGGCGAGCTGGAGTTGCTGAATCCGCGCATGGAGGCTGCTTTGTCCGGCGGAAAGGCTGCGGATAGCATGAATCGTGAATTGGCGACTGTTTGGAAAAAAGGAGCACTCCTCCATACCCCTGATATTGTTCGCCGCTGGTTATCCATTTATGCTTTATTGACCGCTGAGGCATTGGCAGCCGATACGGTGAAACCGGAAATATCAATGCTTATCGAGCGTCTTGTGCAAAACGGACAAGCCTGGCTGGATGAAATTCAGGCGGCGACATTGAAGGATCTGGCCATCGGCGGCAGCGATCTGCTGGCTTTGGGGGCAAAACCGGGTCCGTGGGTGGGCAGGCTTTTGGCGCAGTTGCAGGCAGAGGTCGTTTTGGGGAGTTTGAACAATGATCGGGACGAATTGCTGAGAAGATCACAACAATGGATTGAAGAGATGATACGATATGATGAATGAACGCATACTGCAAATTTTGCTGGACCATCAGGATCAATTTATATCCGGGGAGCAGCTCAGCAGCCGTCTGAATTGTTCCCGCACAGCGATTTGGAAGCATATCCGGCATCTGCGCAAGCAGGGGTATGAATTCGAAGCGGTTCCCCGCCTCGGCTACCGGTTGGTCAAAGTCCCGGACAAGCTGGATGAAGAACAGCTGGCCAAGCTGTTGAAGACGGAAGTCATGGGCAGGCGGGTCCATATGTATGAGACCGTCGAGTCGACGCAAACAGCCGCCCGTGAATGGTTTTCCAAGGGTGAGGGGGAAGGGACGTTGATTCTTGCCGAGCAGCAGACCGCGGGACGCGGCCGGTTGGGCAGGAAGTGGCATTCTCCGGCAGGCAAGGGCTTATGGATGAGTCTGATTCTGACACCGCGGATTTCTCTGCATTTCGCACCGCAGCTGACCCTTTTGACAGCCGTAGCGCTGTGCAGGACGATCCATCGCATGTCCGGAGTGCCGATCGGCATCAAATGGCCCAACGATCTGCTGATCAACGGGAAGAAGGTGAGCGGCATTTTGCTCGAATCGCATGCGGAAGATGACAGGCTGCAGGTTGTCGTAGCCGGAGTGGGCATCAGCGTGAATATGGGTGAAACGGATTTTCCCGAGGAATTAAAGGATATTGCGACTTCGCTATTGCTGGAAACAGGGAAAACGGCTAACCGGGAGGAACTGCTTGCCGAATTTCTGTATGAGTTTGAACAGCTGTATCAATTGTATCATGAGCGGGGCTTCGCTCCAATCCGCGCGCTGTGGGAAGCGCTCAGCATTTCGATCGGCCGTTTGATCCGCATACAGACCCACAACGGATGGGTTTCCGGAAAAGCGGAAGCGGTGGATGAAATGGGGGCGCTTGTCATTGTGCAGGAAGACGGCAGCAAAACGAAGCTCTACGCCGGGGATATATCCGTGATTTGACCCAAAGGCCGTTTGTACGCAAAAAAGAGCGTGCATTCTCAACAGCTGTTTGTTACAATGGTGGGGAAGGCGGTATCCTCAGAGGAGCCGCACTTCGCTGCCGGATACGGCACATTAAACAAGCATGCTAAATTGCAAATCAAATTCTGCTCTGAGCCGAAGGGACCGAGACAGAAGAATCAAAAACTAGATTCTGATGGACAGGATTCCCTTTTAGTGTGCAGCTAAAAGGTTTTTTTATTTTTAGTAAACACTAAGGACGCGTAACGAAATTAGTTGTCACTTTTGCTGGCGAAATATCAGTGGGTTAGTGATTTTCGTCAGCAATTTAGTGCAAGTTGTTTCGTTACGCTGTCTAAGCGTATCTTCGAGAAGGATCAGCTCAACAGCATGCGGAAAGCAGGTATCAGTCATGGAAAAACCGATGAGCGTCACGAGAATGAGAAGAATGAAATCCGAAGGAACTCCGATCGCCGTTGTAACGGCCTATGATTATCCTTCTGCGGGGCTGGCCGAGGAGGCCGGAGCAGATGTGATTTTGGTCGGCGATTCTTTGGGCAATGTGGTTCTGGGATACGATTCCACCGTGCCGGTTACGCTTGACGACATGATTCATCATACGAAAGCGGTGACGCGTGCCGTATCCAAGAGCTTCGTCGTTACGGACATGCCTTTTTTGACCTATCACGGGAGTACCGATCAGACGCTTCGCAACGCCGGAAGAATTATGCAGGAAGGACTTGCCAAGGCCGTCAAGATGGAAGGCGGCGAGGACATCCTTGCTTCAGCGGAGGCTTGCGTCAAGGCAGGCATTCCGGTAATGGGCCATCTCGGATTTACCCCGCAGTCGGTTCATCAGCTGGGCGGATATTTCATTCAGGGCAAAACTGCCGATCAGGCGCTCAAGATGCTGGAGGACGCCAAACGGCTTGAACAAACGGGGATTTTTGCGATTGTGCTGGAACTGGTGCCGGAAGAACTGGCCCGGTTGATCAGCGAGCAAATTTCCATTCCCACGATCGGTATCGGCGCAGGGGCGGGCTGCGACGGACAGGTGCTTGTTTTTCACGATTTGCTGCAGTACGGTCCTTCTTTTCCGAAGAAATTTGTTAAAGCTTATGCGAATATCGGCGACCAAATCCGAAACGGCCTTGCACAGTATGTGAATGAGGTCAAGAAACGCCAATTTCCCGGTCCGGCACACTCCTTTCCAATGGAGCAGGAAGCCGTTCACGAATTGTACGGATACAAGTTAAAAGGCTAGGAAGCGGGTGCAGCGAATATGGAAATCATGTTGAAAATTACGGATATCCGGAACAAGATTTTGCGGTTCCGCCGCAATTCCCACGGCAAAGTCGGATTCGTGCCGACCATGGGCTACCTGCATCAGGGCCATGCCAGTTTGATTGCGGAAGCCCGCAAACAGTGCGATCTGGTCGTGTTAAGCATTTTTGTCAACCCGCTGCAATTCGGTCCGGGTGAAGATTACGAGACGTACCCGAGGGATTCTGAAAGGGATTTCAGAATTGCCGAGGAAGCGGGCGTGGATATTGTGTTTATGCCTTCGGTTGAAGAGATGTACCCCCAATATCCATTAAACACACGGGTTATTGTCGGAGGCGTTACATCCAAGCTTTGCGGCGCTTCCCGTCCGGGTCATTTCGATGGGGTGGCTACCGTAGTATCGAAGCTGTTTCATATCGTGGAGCCGGATCTGGCCTTTTTCGGGCTGAAGGATGCCCAGCAGGTGGCGGTTATCGAGCAGATGGTCAAGGATTTGAACATGAACGTGCAAATTGTTCCTTGCCCGATCGCGCGTGAAGCAGACGGCCTGGCCATGAGCTCGCGCAATGTTCGTCTGAATGCGGAGGAACGTGAACAGGCCCGAATTTTGTCCCGATCGCTTGAGCAAACGGATGATTGGATCCACCAACCGAATATGACGGTGAAAGAGCTCAAACGTAAAATACGCGAATCGATTCAAACGGCGCCGCTGGCTGTTATCGATTATGCAGAATTTTTAACATACCCTGAGTTGGCGGAGGTTCCGGAAGAAACCCGGACGACCGAATTGCCGAGCGATCAGCGCTATATCATCGCCTTGGCGGCCAGAATCGGCGGCACGCGGTTGATCGACAACCGTATCATTTCAATGGAGGAGGTGGGCAAGCTTGTTTCGGACGATGATGAAATCGAAGATTCATCGCGCCACGGTGACGGAAGCGAACTTGAACTATGTGGGAAGCATCACGATTGATGAGGATTTGATGGATGCTGTAGATATTCTGGCCAACGAAAAAGTGCAGGTTGTGAACAACAATAACGGCGCCAGGCTGGAAACGTACGTCATTCCCGGAAAACGGGGTTCGGGAGTCATTTGTCTGAACGGTGCGGCAGCCCGCTTGGTACAGCCTGGGGATACCGTGATTATTATCGCCTATGCCCTTTTGTCAAATGAAGAAGCGCTTCGTCATCAACCTAAAATCGCTTTTATGGATCATAACAACCGTGTGGTTGAATTGCAGAAGGAAGAAATTCACGCAACTGTACGATAAGGAGTTTCTCCGACGGATTGGATTTCGTGAATTTTTATTCAAATGGAGTATGAAGGAATAAGGCAATGAGCACGGAAGTTTAAAGAGCGTGTTCAAAAAGGCTAGCGAAGAAAAAGGGGTGTGCCGGATGAGCGGAAGCGTTCGCCTTTGAAATCGTAAAAATAACCGCTAAATTGAATCCAGTTTTTATGATTTCAACAGCGACCGGAGGCACACCCCTTTTGCGCAGCGATCCAACTTTTGAACACGCTCTTAAATTGAATAAAAATTCACGATCTTGCTTTCGTCGGACAGACTCCCAGGGTTGGTGCCAAGCACTGAATTCTCAGCTTGTGAAATCGATGGAATGGCGTGAAAACGCGTATGAAACGTCGCACGGTAACAAACAATGATGAATACCGGCTCGGCTGCAGGGTTCGACTCCAAACTTAAGGTGGGTTGCAGCATGTTTAAACAGCTGTTTGCGACGATGAACGAGGCGCTGGATCGGATCATCGAGTCCTATTCCACCGCGGATGAAGAAAAAAAGCAGGAACTGAACCATCAATTGCATGTATTGCGGACCATGAGCGATGAATATATCGAACAATGGCTGCTCTTTGAGGAAAAGATGAGTCGGTTTGCCGAAAATCATCCCATGGACAATCTTGCTTCGCCGCTGATGCAGGACAATTCGATTATGATGGATACGCTGAAGGAAATTGACGAACCGATGCTTTCCGAGGAATTTGTGCGAGGCCAAGGATACTTTAAGCTCTTGATGTTCGACGAGGCCATCCGCGAATTTAACAAAGCCGCCCAAAAGCATCCTGATTTATTATGGGCCCGTTTATACCTTGCGCTGAGCCACATGCAAATTGGGGAATACGCGGAAGCTTACCGTTATTTTCATTTTATCATCCCGTTGACGAATCATCCGAAAATATTGGCAACGGCTTATAATGCGCTCGGATGCATTCAAGTGACAAAGCACAATCTGGAAAAGGCGTACGATTTGTTCCGTACCGCATACAAGCTCGATCCGACCAATATGGAACCGATCATGAACATGGAGGTATGCATGAATAACAAGGGAACATTGAAATACGGGAGCATGATGTTCAATTGATGGTTCAGCCGTTCAGGTTCATTCAGGAAGCAAATGCTATTCCCTTTTCACCTGCTTCAATGGTATGCTAAGAAAAGGTATGCAGTTGCCAAGGAATGTGAAGGGATTGAACGTCTTCATGAAATTTGCCGTACTGGATTTCGAGACGACTGGAGCCCAACCTTATGATCGAATTATACAGGTTGGGCTCGTTGTTATAGATGAACAAAATGTATTGGATACTTACGCTTCCTATGTCGATCCGGGCATGCCCATCACCGAGTTTATCACCGGCCTGACGGGAATCACGAACGAAATGCTCATCGGCGCACCGGCTGCCGAGAAAGTAATGGAGGATTTGCAGCGGCTGCTTCAGGATGCGGTGCTGGTTGCCCACAATGCGCAGTTTGATCTGGGCTTCTTGCAAAAGACGTTGAGCCGATGCGGGTTTGACTTGTTCAGCGGGAGAGTTCTCGATACGATCGATCTTTTGCGGATTCTGTTCCCGGGTCTGCCGAGCCTGCAGTTGAACAGGGCATGCCGCTCGTTAAATGTCGAGCATGCACGCCACCACCAAGCAGACAGCGATGCTGAAGCCACAGCCGGTATCCTGCTGAAGTGTCTGCAGCGCCTGGATCAGCTCCCTTTGCTGACGATTCAGCGTTTGGCTGCGGTCTTCGACGGACCGGAATCGGATCAGGACGTTCAGGATCTGCGGTGGTTTCTGCATGAAATATTGCGGCGAAAAGAAATGACGACGGTGCTTGATCCGGATTCCACCAAATATTTTCGCCAGTTTGTTTTGAACGTTGGGGATTGGAGCTCAGAGGAACCCGTCTCCCGGGATGGATTGGAGGAGCTTTGGATAAACCGTTCCTTTGAGGATTTTTATGCAGAGTTCAAGCCTTCCCTGCAGCAGCAGTTTGCCCGATTTGAGGACCGCGATGCCCAAGACCGGATGATCGGCGAAGTCTACGCTTCCTTGGAAAATCAGCGGCATTTGATCGTCGAAGCCGGCACGGGAACGGGCAAATCGCTCGGATATCTGATTCCTTCGCTGTATTTCGGAACGCTGACGGGGAGCAAAATCGTCGTCAGCACACATACCATCAATCTTCAGGAGCAAATCCGCAGCCGCGATATTCCGCTGCTCCAGACAATATTTCCGCTTCCTTTCAGAGCCGCGCTGTTGAAAGGACGCAATCATTATCTCTGCTTGAGAAAATTCGAGCAGAAAATCAACGGCAGCCTTTATGAAAACGGTAATAGCGATCTGATTACGGCCGCGCAGATGATCGTTTGGCTCAGTGAAACGGAAAGAGGCGACGAGGAAGAGCTGCATTTGGGAAATCACGGCAGCGAATTTTGGCGCTCCGTTGAAAGCGATGCGGACTCCTGCCTGAACCGCGCATGCCCCTGGTTTAAAAAATGCTTTTACCACAGAGCCCGGCATGAAGCGAATATCGCCGATGTAATCATCACGAACCACTCTCTCGTGCTGACTGACGTCAAAGCGGAAAACAGGCTGCTTCCGGCTTACAGCCATTTGATTGTCGATGAGGCGCATCATTTTGAAGAAGTCGCCGGTAAGCATTTGGGAATGGAAGCCGGCTATTTTTCGATGGCCAATCTTTTGACATGGCTGTTTAAAGACAGCAGAAGCGGCCAACTGCCCGGATTGAGGCTGACCTTGTCGCAGTATGATGATGCCGAACATCTCCAATCGGCGATTGACGAGTTTTTTCCTCTGGTTGTGCGAATCAAGGAGCGCTGGGATCTGCTGGCCGAAGGACTTTTTCAGCTGCTGACAAGTTATCAGGATGCCGCCGGAAGCGACGGCGGACAGCTGGTGCTTCGGATTAAGCCCGATAAGCCCCCGAAGGGCTGGGACGAACTGCTCGTAATGGAAGACAATCTTTATGTCGAGTTGAGTGAATTCATTCGCAAGCTTGAATCGTTGACAGTGGCATTAAAGGACAACCAGGACGAGTGGGAAATTCAAAGTGTGCTGACTGATTTGGGCGGCACTGTCCAGGATCTGTACAGGCTTCGCGATACGATTCGGTTTGTGATGAAAATGTCCGATGGAAATCATGTTTTCTGGCTGGAAGCAAGCCAATATTATAAGTCCAAATCGATCCAGCTGTTTGCCGTTCCGATTGATATCAGTCCGATGCTGAAGCAGTTCTTTTTTGAGGCCAAGGAAAGTGTCGTGCTGACATCGGCCACGCTTTCCGTGGACAAATCGTTTCAATATGCTTGTGAACAGTTGGGTTTGGACGAAGCATTAGCGGAGGGAAAATTAAAGACTTCTTTGCTGCCTTCCCCGTTTAATTACAGAGAGCAGGTGCTGATGTGCATTCCGCGCGATTTTCCCGATATCCGCGGCGGCTCGGACCGCAATTTCATCGAGGAGCTGGCGAATTCGCTGATGAATGTTGCGATCGAGACGCGAGGGAGAATGATGGTTCTGTTCACCTCGTACCGTATGCTGAGGTCAACCTATGAGCTGCTGAAGGAACTGCTTGACCCCCATGATATTCAAGTGCTTGGACAGAGCATGGACAGCGGGAGCAGGAGCCAGCTGATTTCCCTGTTTCAGGAGAACCCGCGATGCATTCTGTTGGGGACAAGCAGCTTTTGGGAAGGCGTCGACATTCCGGGTCAAGCCTTAAGCTGCCTGGCGATCGTCAGGCTGCCGTTTCAGCCTCCGAATCATCCGCTGGTTGAAGCCAAAAGCGAGGTTTTGAAGCAGCGGAATCAAAATCCGTTTATTAAGTACTCCGTCCCGCAGGCGGTCATCAAATTCAAACAAGGCTTCGGACGGCTCGTCCGCACCGCCATGGATACAGGAATTGTCATTGTATACGACACCCGGTTGCTAACGACATCATACGGCAAGTATTTTCTGTATTCTTTGCCAGGTCCGAAAATTGAGCACTTGCCGACAAATCAGCTTGCGCAGAGGGTTCGCGAATGGATGGATAGCAAAGTTGAATGGGAAGAGGGGGAAAAGGCATGAAGAGCAGCGTCAAAATTTCCGATGCGGTAGTAAGAAGACTGCCCGTTTATCTGCGGTTTTTGAATGAATTGAACATGCGGAATGTGCAGACCGTGTCCTCCCAGGATCTGGGCCTGAAACTGGACCTTAATCCGGCGCAAATCCGCAAGGATCTGGCCTATTTTGGTGAATTCGGCAAAAAAGGCATCGGCTATGACGTGAAGTATTTGATCGAAAAAATCAGGCAGATCCTGAAGCTCGATCAACAAATTAATGTGGCGTTGGTCGGGGCCGGAAATCTTGGACATGCTTTGTGCAATTACAACGCATATTTCAAGGACAATATGAAGATTACCGCAGTTTTCGACAATCATCCGTCGAAGGTCGGAACGATGATCAACAATCTGAGCGTGCATCCGATGAGCGAGTTGGCGCGGATTGTTCAGGAGGAACAGATCCGGATAGGAATTATCACCGTTCCGGCGCCCGAAGCCCAGCATGTCGCCAATCAGTTCGTCGAAGCCGGCGTCGAAGCCATTTTGAATTTTGCGCCGACCATCATCAAAGTTCCGAATGAGCTCCGCGTGCATCATGCGGATTTTACGATCGAGCTTTTCAGCCTTGCCTATTATCTGGAGGAAAAATAATATAAGCTGCACTATGGGAAGTGCCTCCAAGCTATGTTGCTTCGGATAGCCGAACTTAAAACCGGCTGTCGTCTTTATAAGGCATCTTCCCATGCTTCGCTCCCGCTACGAATGAGCGAATCTATGCGTATCGCAGAACGATGCTCTCCAGAACGTTCGCCACATCTTCGCAGGCGTCTGTTGTCTGTTCCATGCGTTCATACAGTTCCTTCAGCTTGAAATCGTGATAAGGATCCTTCGGCCGGGTGAAGATCTCGCGGATTCCCTCCCGCATCAGACGGTCTCCTTCGTTCTCCAGACTGTTGATCTCCACGATGTGTTCCTTGATCTGCATATACTTTTTGTTGGAGAGCAGCTTGAATGCCGAAACCAAATGATCGCAGCTATTCATCAATACCTCGGAAAATTCTCTCATGTATTTGTCTGTGTGTTGAACATTCAAGTAATCGAAGCGAGAGATGGTAGCCTCCAGCCCGTCAATGACATCATCCAAACGAAGCGTCAATTCCATGATATCCTCGCGTGCGAGCGGCGATACCTGAGACTTGTTGAGCCCCCGGAAAATTTGATGGGTCAGCTCGTCGCCGATATTTTCCAACTCTTTGATCTGACTCAAATAGGAGGCTGGATTTGTTCCCATAATGGCTTCCCTGAACAGATTGGAGGCTTTAAAGGAATTTTCCGCCGAACGGATGAACAATTGAAAAAAATCGATTTCTTCTTTTTTGCGAAAAAGCAAACGAATCCCCCTCCTTCTTGTGTGATCATCAGTGAGTTCCTTAATGATTATTATAAAGCTAACACCATCCGCTAAAAAAATCAATCGAAACTTGTCATTTTCTCCAAAAGAAGGGGAAGTTGCTTTTCGGAAGACAAACGGGTAAATTAGAAACGTATCAAAACCCTGTCGGGAAAGGATTTGTAACATGAAAAAAACGCTGATCGCAAACGGGACTTTTATTACAATGAATAATGCCCAGGCGGTGGCACGGGGATATATGGCGGTCGAGGGCACACGGATTTCCTATATCGGCGAACAGATGCCGGGCCTTAAGGAAGATTATGACGAAGTGGTCGACGGCAGCGGCAAAATGTATCTTCCGGGGCTGGTCAATACGCATGGGCACGCGGCGATGTCGCTGCTCAGAGGGTATGCCGATGATTTGGCGCTCAAGGTATGGCTCGAAGACAAAATGTGGCCGATTGAAGCCAAATTTACCGAACGGGATGTGCGCTGGGGGTCGCTCCTTTCGATGCTGGAAATGCTTAAGGGCGGGACGACCTGTTTTGTGGACATGTACGACAAAATGGATGAAGTGGCCCGCGCGGTAGAGGAGTCGGGTATGAGAGCCTGCCTGACCCGCGGAATGATCGGATTTCCGGTTGAAATGCAAGCTGCCAAGCTGAAGGAGGCGGTCGATTTCGCACAAAATTGGCATGGACAGGCGGAAGGGAGAATCACCGCAATGATGTCGCCGCATTCCGCGTACACCTGCCCTCCGGAATTCATCGAACGTGTGGTGCAGGCCGCCCATGATCTCCAACTGCCGATACATACGCACATGTCGGAAACGCTTCGGGAAGTGAAGGAGAACGAGCAGCAATACGGCCTTCGGCCGGTGGCCCACTTGGAAAAGCTGGGTGTTTTCTCGCGCCCCTGTCTGGTCGCTCATGCGGTTCACTTGACGGACGATGAAATCGAGACCCTGCAGCGCCATGACGTGAGAGTATCCCATAATCCGGGCAGCAATTTGAAGCTGGCCAGCGGCATTGCCAGAGTTCCCGATCTGTTGAATTACGGCATTACCGTATCCTTGGGTACCGACAGCGCGGCAAGCAACAACAATCTGGACATGTTCGAGGAAATCAGGCTCGCCGCATTGCTCCATAAGGGCGTGTCCGGCGATCCCACAGCGGTGCCGGCGGTTGAAGCGCTCAGAATGGGGACGATCAATGGAGCCCGCTCTATCCTGCTGGATGATGTCGGGATCCTGCAAGCGGGCATGAAGGCGGATTTCATCGGCTTGAGTTTGGATAAGCCGCATTTCCAGCCGCAGACGGATTTGCTTTCGCACCTGGTCTATTCCGCTTCCGCACAAGATGTAGAGGATGTATGGGTTGATGGAAGACAGGTTGTTCGCGGAGGGGAGTGCCTGACGCTGGATGAGGAAAAAATCCTGTATGAAGCGGGAAAATGCTTTGAGCGTTTGACCTCCTGAGTTGGGAAATCCGTCGGCTGTTTGGGCGGCATCGCCTCCAATGTTCGGAAAGGGGAAATCGAGCAGCGATGAAAAAACCTTTGGTCATCCTCGGTCTCGGCTTTTTTGTGATAGCGGCAATCATACTGGTATTTTACAACTTGATTCAACGGGACCACTGGCAGCAGCAGAATACCGCGATTAAGCAAGCAAAGGCGCAGACGAACTTGGTCTCTGTGACCGGCTTGGATTATTACGCCGGAGAGGCTGAATATACGATCATTTACGGCAAGGACAGCCGGCAGCGGGATATGATCGTATGGGCGGGGAACGGGCAGGTGCATGCGGAGTATACCGCGGACGGCATAGTTAAGTCTGCCGTTGAAGCGAATTTTCACAAGGAAGCTCCGAATGCGCGAATCATTCGCATCGTTCCGGGCGTCCTCAACGGGAATTATATATGGGAAGTGTTTTACCAGACCGCTGAAGATGGGAAATCGAAATATTATTATAAATTTTACCGATTCTCGGACGGAGAATGGATCGATACTTTCTATATGGGAGCTTGATGAAAAGGGACTGTTCCATAAGCGGGCTGCTTGGCGCGGCAGGGGTAAATCTCGTTTCCACCTCGCGTTTTTCAGCAGACCGATTTAAGGGAACACATCTCTTTTTTTGTATGAAAACGAAAGAGCCGTTTATTTTCCACACATTACATCCGCAAGAGCAGCGGGCTATATGATATACTTTGATATACAAATCATATATATTATGATGCAAAATATCGTATAGAAAGGGGGACGTTGTCGTTGAAACTGCGTCTCTTGCCTATAATGATCAGCCTCATCGGAACAACGGTTCTCCTGTTCGGAGGATGGTTTGTTTATCAAAGTGTAGCGATGGAAAGCCCGCTTTCAAGCATCGTCCGCCAGTTGCCGGGTGTCGAGCAAGCCTCTGCGGAGATCAGCGCAAGCGAGATTCGGATTGACTTGAAGTTGAAGCAGGATGCAAGCCTCCGGGAAATAATGGAAACGATCAGGAAAGAGGGAAAATCCGTTATCGGCGATCGCAAATTGAATGTCGTTGTGACCAATCCCTCTACCGAGAGCCTGGACCGGATTTGGTCCGGCGCCTTGTTTGATGTTGCCCAAGCGATGGAAAAACGCAATTATTCCAGCATTCCGGATACGTTGGAAGCGTTGGCCGAAAAGTACGGCAATATCCGGACATCTGCGGAAATGGATGAAGAAAACGTGTATATCCGGATCAGCGACGGCACTCACAGTAAATTTGTAATTCTGCCGCGCGTTTCGGAAAGGCTGGGGGTATGGCCGAATGAGTAAATACGGAAAAGAGATCCTGATCGGGGCTCTGCCCGTTCTGCTTGTATTTTTGATTTACCTGCAGATTAAAGTGCTGCCGTTTTTGCTGGTCGGGAGCTTTTTGTTTTTCGCGGTTTATCTTGCCAAAGCCCGGGGCGGAGGAATAAGCGTCGTAGCCGATCGGAAAAATAAAGGCAAATCGGTGCCGAACCTGACCTTTGACGATATCGGAGGACAGGAGCGGGCCAAAAAAGAATTGATGGAGGCGCTGGATTTTCTTGTTCATTTCGAACGAATCCGTCAAATGGGCATCCGCCCGCTGAAAGGCATACTGCTGACGGGACCGCCGGGCACGGGAAAAACCTTGATGGCAAAGGCCGCGGCATCGTATACGGATTCCGTGTTTATTTCCGCTTCGGGAAGCGAATTTGTGGAAATGTACGTCGGGGTCGGCGCCAGCCGGGTTCGCGATTTGTTCAAAGAAGCGCGTCAGCGGGCGCAGAAGGAAAATAAGGACAGCGCGATTCTGTTTATTGATGAAATTGAAGTCATCGGGGCCAAGCGTGACGGCGGACAGCATAAAGAGTACGACCAGACGCTGAATCAGCTGCTGACCGAAATGGACGGCATCCACACTTCCACGCATCCGCGCATTCTCATGATTGCGGCGACGAACCGCAAGGAGATGCTGGACAGCGCTTTGCTTCGTCCGGGTCGTTTCGACCGGCATATCGAGGTTGATCTTCCCGACAGAAAGGGACGACTGCAAATTTTGCATTTGCATTCCGTCAACAAAACGCTTGCCGATGATGTGCTGTTGGAGAAGGTGGCCGAAGAATCGTTCGGATTCTCCGGCGCGCAGCTGGAAAGCGTGATGAATGAGGCGGCCATTTATGCGATGCGGGACAATCTGGAGCGGATTGAGCAGAGGCATTTGTCGCTGGCGATCGATAAAGTGATGATGGGCGAGAAAACCGACCGCGAAGCGACGGAGGAAGAAAAGCGCAGAGTCGCGCTGCACGAGCTGGGTCATGCCATCGTGGCGGAAGAGGTCAGGCCGGGCGCCGTGTCTCAGGTATCTATGAGTCCCAGAGGGCAAGCCCTGGGCTATGTACGGCACAATCCTCAAAAGGATCATTACTTGTATACGAAGCCGTTTCTGGAGCAGCAAATCATGATTGCGCTCGGTGGGGCGGCTGCCGAGGAAATTTTCTACGGCAACCGCAGCACGGGCTCAAGGAATGATTTCGAGCAGGCGCTTCGGCTGGTGCGGACAATGATCGATTCGGGATTGACCGGATTGGGCATCGTGCAGTCGGAGAACGTAAAAAAAGAAGATCTGATGAAGGAGAACAAAAAAATTCTTGATGAATTGATGTTCGATACAAGACAACTGCTCGAACGGAACCGGGAGGTTTTCGAGCAGGCGCTGGCGATTCTTTTGAAGGAAGAAACGCTTTCGGGAGAGGAATTCCGCAGGCTGCTGGCGGGGATTCAGAAGTGTTCCACGGCTTGATGTCAATATACTTCAAGGGAGCCAATAGAGTAGGAATTCCCGAAAGTAAGCAAAAGAGAGGCGCTGTCCCGCAAGGGACAGCGCCTCTCGCTTTCACATCATGAATGTCCAATTGGCGTCAAAATCAATAATTGATGCAGCAAATCAACTCATTACCTTATCCAATAACGCCGCATAACTGTAGCGTCGGCTCTGTGAAATGCTCGTAAATCTTGTCTGCTTTTTTTACTGCATCCTCATGGGAAACCGTACCTTTGCCTTCAAGGACTTTCCGGCGATTATTCTGGAGGAAGTTATCCGTTTCGCCCAACCAGTCCGCCATGCTCATCGGCACTTCGTCCTCTGCCATCAGCTCGGCGTAATCAATAAACATGGTCACGATTCGGTTCAGGCGCGAGAGCTCCTTTTCGTTGAGGTAATTCTTTGCAATTACAACATCGCGCTTGATGATTTTGCCGTCTGGGGCCGCTTTCCATGTCGTTAGCCCCATTGTTGGATGCTCAAGGCGGCCCCGCTCGGCAATCAGTTCGGCAGCGGTTTTTCCGGTTACGGCATAATGGAGCTTGTTCTGCACAAAGGCGTAAAACTCCTTGGTTAAGTTGCTGGTTTGATCATAGTCATAACTGCATTGCTAAAACCCACGGATCAGTTTGTGTCCGATGGACACCGCCAAATCCTCATTTTTTTATGATTGATTTGATTTTTGGCCGCATAGATGATACAAAAGAAAGGAAGCAATCCATTATTATGAAGCAGGGGTGGGTCATGTCAATCAACCGTTGTGGGATTCGCGATGTTTATCAATTTGTCGGCCAGCCGGTTAGGATCGGCTGCTGGTTATACAACAAGCGTTCCAGCGGCAAAATTCAGTTTCTGCAGCTGCGTGACGGCACCGGTTTTATCCAGGCGGTCGCAGTCCGGAATGAAGTGGGCGAAGAGGTTTGGGACGCCGCAAGCAAGCTGACTCAGGAGAGCTCGCTGTATGTGACCGGACTCGTCCGGGAAGACGCACGCAGCCAGAGCGGGTATGAATTGACGGTCCAGAACGTTGAAATCATCCAAATTGCTCAGGACTATCCGGTTACGCATAAGGAGCATGGCGTCGATTTTCTGATGGATCATCGTCATCTGTGGATACGTACTCCCCGCCAACGGGCGATTCTGGCGATACGTGCGGAGATCGTGAGGGCGGTGCAGCAGTTTTTTGACTCCCACGGGTTTACGCTTGTCGATCCTCCGATTTTAACGCCATCCTCCTGTGAAGGCACAACCAACTTGTTTCACACCAAATATTTTGATGAAGACGCCTATTTGACGCAAAGCGGCCAGCTCTACATGGAGGCTGCAGCCATGGCGCTGGGCAGGGTATATTCCTTCGGTCCGACCTTTCGTGCGGAAAAATCGAAAACCCGGCGTCACTTGATCGAATTTTGGATGATTGAACCGGAAATGGCGTTTGTCGAGCATGAAGAAAGCCTTCGCATCCAGGAACAATTCGTGTCGCACGTCGTCCAATCCGTCTTAAGCAACTGTGAGAAAGAGTTGAAGGTGCTGGACCGCGACACGGCCAAGCTGGCCCATGTGAAGCCTCCGTTTCCGCGCATCACCTATGATGAAGCGATCCAGTTTCTCCAGGACAACGGCTTTGATATTGCATGGGGAGAAGACTTCGGCGCTCCGCACGAAACGGCAATTGCCGAAGGCTATGACAAGCCGGTGTTTATTACGCATTATCCGACGGAATTGAAAGCCTTCTACATGAAGCCGGCTCCGGAACGGCCGGAGGTGGTGCTGTGCGCGGATCTGATCGCTCCCGAAGGATACGGGGAAATTATCGGCGGAAGCCAAAGGATCGACGATCCGGAACTGATGGGCCAACGTTTTGAAGCGCATCAGCTGTCTATGGAGGCGTATCAATGGTATCTCGATTTGCGCAAATACGGAACCGTGCCGCATTCCGGCTTCGGACTCGGGCTGGAGCGTACGGTGGCATGGATCTGCGGATTGGAGCATGTGCGGGAGACCATTCCGTTTCCGCGGTTGCTGTACCGTTTGTATCCTTAACGGGCGGATCAAATATGAATGATAGATGGCACGTTGAATAACGAGGTGGCTGTGTTTTGAAAGATGATCAGGAAATCAGGGGAGCTTTTGAGCAAGGCATGATGCTGGCGATGCGCGAGGGAACGGTGAGCGTCCCCCATATGCTGCTGAAGCATTACCGGAAGCTGCGTCTCAGTGAGCTGGAGGTCATGCTGATCATCCATTTGCTGGCGTTTAAAGAGAAGGAGCAAAAAGATTTTCCGACGATTGAGGAAATCCAATCCCGCATGACCGCATCGGGCGAACAGGTCATCCAGACGCTGGAAAGGCTGCTGAAGGAGCATTGGCTGGAAATTGATGAGGAGACCGAAGCGGATACGGGGATCCGATATGAACGATACAATTTAACGGGAGTATACCGCAAGCTGGCGGCCGCGGAGGAAACGATGCGCAGCCTTCAGGTCAGCGGAGCGAACTCCGGGAGGAGCGAAGCCCTCGGCGGGGCCGGATATACGATTTCGAAGGATAAGGGCAGAAACATGTTCACGATATTCGAACGGGAATTTGCCCGACCCCTGTCGCCGATGGAGTGCGAAACGATCAGCGGCTGGCTTGACCAGGACAAGTATGCGGAGGAACTGATCCTGGCGGCGCTGAAGGAAGCGGTATTTGCGGGCAAGCTGCATTTTCGCTATATCGACCGGATTCTTTTGGAGTGGAGCCGCAACCGCGTATTCAACGCGGAACAGGCGAAGGCCTTTACGCAGAAATTCCGCGGTGAACGGTAATCGCACCGAATTTCCGGCTCACCAGCTGATGCGGTAACGAACGATGCCGTATTTGCTTTTAAAAGTAAGCTGGATCTCTCTGTCAAACGAAGGCTCGTCCCAATACGCCGGCGCCTCCAATCCATGCTTTCGGATAAATTTTCGAACGGCATCGGTCAGGGATTGGGCTGGAATGATATGGTCCTTTTCTTTGAAATTCGATATGGTCGTTTCCAATAGATCAAACCTGTATTTTTTCAAAGCGATTCCCCTTACCTTGGCTTGGCTGCTTGCGAATTTCCGCCGGTATCAGAACGAAGACGCGTGCAAAGGATATTCTCCGTTATGATCCAAGCTGGCGAAGACGGACCTCATATTCGAACAGGAATTCAAAGGCCTCCAAGTGTTTTTTTGCTTCCGCAGCATCCTTGCCCCATGCATAAATTCCGTGCTTGCGCAGCAGAATACCGGGGATCTCGGGAACTACGGAATTTTTGATCATCGCCGCAATCCTCGGGATATCCGCATAATTCGGCAGGATCGGGATTTCAATATGCGCTTCCTCTTCCCAAATGTTGAACGCCTTAATCAGCTCGACTCCGCTTACCGGCACCGAACCCCTTCCATGAAACAGCTCGGATGCAAGATTGTTGAAGACAGTATGTACATGAAATACGGCTCCGCATCCGGTTGCCTGATAAATTTCACAATGGATAAGCGTTTCCGCGGAAGGCTTCAGGGCGGTGGTTTCCAGCGGGCGTCCCCGTTCATCGACAACAAGGAAATCCTCCGCGGTTTGCACCGACTTGTCCTTGCCGCTTGCCGTGACGGCAAAAGCAAAACGCTCGCGATCGCCGCCGCTTAAACGCACCGACAAGTTGCCGCTGGTGGCTGGAAACCATCCTTTGGCGGAAAGAATGCTTTTGATTTCACGCAGTTGGCCGAACGCCTTTTGCACATCTTCGAGTGAATAAGTACTTGGTATCATGGCAGAGTCACAACCTTTTTGCTGAGATGTTCGACAATATCATGGAAGTCGTTGAACGCAACGAAGGGGTGGCCCATTTCTCTGCAGCGTTCGACCAGACGGCTCCGGGCAAACACCAGATCGGCCAGCTTGGCCGCTTCAAAATCGGTGACACTGTCGCCGATAACGATACGGTAATAACGGTCGCCCGGATAGGAACGCAATATTTTCGATTTGCACATGCCGCAGCCATTGTCGCAGTATTCATCGCAAGGATGGAGCCAAACGATTTCGATGGATTCGCCTGAAAAATCGCTGCCGTTGCAGAAAATTTGCTCTGTTTCAATTTGAAAGGGCGCAAGCAGCGGGTACACAAAAAAATCAATGCCTCCTGAGGCAACGTAAAAACGGATGCCGTGCTCCCTGCAAAAGTCCAACAGATCCGCAAAGCCATTACGGATTCTGGCGTTGGCCAGCACAAAATCAAGAATTTCCCGTTTTTTGGAGGACGGCAGCAGGCCGAATAATCGGCCTACGCCCTCACGGATGCTCATTCGCAAATGGAGAATATCCATGGCAATTTCCTGCCATCCGGGCGGATTGAAATGCTCCATGATCGAAACGATGTTGTCGGTTTCGGTGATCGTGCCGTCAAAGTCGCAGAAAATGATCGGCTGCTTGCCGTTTATGCCGCTGAAGGCTTTGTTGTGATCCGAATGATGGTCTAGTTCTCTCATTACAATATGTTCTCTCCTGTTAATCCGCTTGTTCGCTGATTTACGCTTGTTTGATGCCCCATGCCTGCACGGCGGCTTGCAGCTCGGGGTGCCTGCCGGCTTGCTCCTGCAGCGAAGCGCCTTGAACCACGGCGTCGATGGCCTGACGGAAGGCCCAGCCGCCGGCGCTCGCTCCCATGGGATGCCCGTGGACACCGCCGCCGGCGTTGACCACGACGTCAAGTCCGAAATCGCGGATGATCAACGGCACCAGACCGGGATGAATACCCGCCGAAGGCACCGGAAAGCTGGACGCCAAACGAAGGGAATCTGCGGTATTTTCCGCATTCCCGCCAAATATATAGTCTGCCGCATTCGTTGCGGACAGGGCTTGCAGAATTGCCAGGTTTTCTTCCTTGGGCATGACCACGGAACCGTATGGCGACGGGAACAAAACCAGATCCGCCCCGGCCAGGCGCATGAGCTTGCCGAGCAGCACAGAAGCGGCTATCCCGTGATAAGGGGACGGATAGAAGGCCCCGGCCAATGCGGGGTGGGCGGCAATCGGCACGTTGATTTCCGGATCGGAGCTCAGTTCCCGCAGCGTATCAAAGCCATAGGCCAGCACATTGAACAACAGCGCGTTGGCCCCGGCGGCAATGGCTTTCTTTGCCTGCTCGGACAAATGGCCTGCGGGGCCGCTCAAATTAACGGCATACAGCAGCTTTTGGCCGGTTTGACGCTCGGCTTCACGGGCCGCCTGCATGCCGATTTCCACGCGCTTTTCGATGGGCGTCAGCGGGTTCTCGAACAGGATTTCGTCGTCCTTGATCAGATCCACGCCTCCGAGCGCCTGTAACAGAAACTGCTCGCGAAGCTCCGGAAGATCATGGCCGATGACCGATTTGAAGATGCTCATCAGCAATGGGCGGTCATGCACGCCGAGCAGCTGCCGAACTCCCCGAACCCCGAATTTCGCCCCGGCAAAGCCCTCCAGGAAGGATTCCGAGAAATGCAGGTCCAGCAATTTGATTTTTCCGTCCATGGACAGCTTTCCGAATACCGTTACCAAGAGGGCGGGGATGTCTCGGCTGAAATTGGCGTCAGGGTAGGCGATTTGGATATCCGCAAAGCGTTCGCCGCCTGGAGGCTCATGCACATCGACGGATACGACTTTCCCGAGATGCTTTTCCATGTGTTTTTTCTTCGCTTCCGGAAGGTCGGTCCAGCTTCCCACAGTCAGTCCGACGGCGATCCCTTGCGCTTTCTTGTGAAAATCCGCTTTCTCGTCAAACAGACGATAGGTTGCCATACAATAGGAGCTCAACAGCGGTCACCCTTTCATCGAAGAAGCGATGGCTTCTCCCATTTCCTTCGCTCTTTCCGCAGCCCGCAGCACAGCTTTCCGGACAACCCCGGAGAAACCGCCGCGGTCCATAACCTCCAGAGCGGCTTGGGTCGTTCCGTTGGGGGAAGTGACCTTTCTTCGCAGCTCGGAGGGCTGTTCCCCAGTCATTTTAACCATTTGGGCGGCCCCCAATACGGTTTGAAGCGTCAGCTCCCGCGCGGCATCCTCCGGCAAACCGCCCTCGATGCCTGCAGCCATCATGGCCTCCATCATATAATAAATGTAGGCGGGACCGCTTCCGGACAGGCCGGTGACCGTATCCAGCAGCTGTTCCGCGACCTCGACGACGATGCCGGTGGACCGGAACATGCTGAGGGCCGTTTCCTTTTGTTCGCCTGAAACCTCCGTTGAAAAACACATTCCCGTCGCTCCGCAACCGATCGTGCTGGAGGTATTGGGCATCGTTCGAACGATTGGCACATTCCTCTTCAACAATTCGTGTATGGTATCGATGGACAAGCCGGCGATCACGGAAACCAGCAGCTGGTGCTCCCGGATGAGATCGCGGAATTCACCGAGCGCCGAATCCGCGTCCTTCGGTTTGACGGCAAGAATAAGGATATCGGCGCTCGCGATAAGGTCGCGTTTCAACGAAATTTCCGAAGCGGTTTGGATGCCGTATTTGCTTTCCAGGACTTTCAGCGAATCGGCATTTTGCCTATTCATCATCGTAATTTGCCGTGGATCAACCAATTCCTGCTCCAGAAGGCCGCGGACGATCGCTTCAGCCATCGATCCGGCGCCGATAAAGCACAACTGTTTTGATTTCAAGGATAGACTCATGTTCTGTTCCTCCCGTCAACGGATTTGGCCGTTGCCGTAAATGATGTATTTGGTAGAGGTGAGCGCCGGCAAACCCATCGGTCCGCGTGCGTGAAGCTTTTGCGTGCTGATGCCGATTTCCGCTCCAAAGCCGAATTCGAAACCGTCGGTAAACCGGGTCGAGGCGTTGTGGTAAACCGCCGCGGCATCGACTTCTTCGAGGAAGCGCTGCGCGGTTTCGGCATTTTCCGTGACGATGGCTTCCGAATGCATGGTTCCGTATCGGCGGATATGCTCGAGCGCCTCATCCGGATTGTTCACCACTTTGATGTTCAGGATGTAATCGTTGTACTCGGTGGCCCAATCCTCTTCGCTTGCCTGCTTGACGCCGACCGCCAGCCGCATCGTTTCCGGGCAGCCGCGAAGCTCCACGTTCTGCTCGCGCATCTTGTCCGTAAGCTCGGACAGATGCCGCTGCGCAAAATCCCGATGCACGATCAGCGTCTCCATCGCATTGCAGACCGAAGGGCGCTGGACTTTGGCATTCAGGGCAATCGGGATGGCCATCGACGGATCGGCTTCCGAGTCGATATAGGTGTGGCAGATGCCCGCGCCCGTTTCGATAACGGGCACCGTCGCATTCCGCACGACTGTTTGGATCAGCGATTGTCCGCCGCGCGGGATGACCACATCCAACAAACCGTTCAGCTTCAGCATTTCATCGACGGATGAGCGGTCGGCGCTGTATACCAGCTGCAGCGCGTCCGCAGGCACCTCGGATTGAGCCAGCGCTTCATGAAGCACTTCCACGATGCGCCGGTTGGAGTGCAGGGCGGAGGAGCCTCCCCTTAGCACGACGGCGTTGCCTGTTTTCAAGCACAGTCCCGCCGCATCGACGGTGACATTCGGCCGGGCCTCGTAAACGATGCCGATGACGCCGATCGGCACGCGCTTTTTGACAATCAGCAGACCGTTCGGCCGGCGGATTTCCTCCAGCGTGTCGCCGATGGGGTCGGGCAGCTCGACGATCTGGCGCAAGCCTTCGGCCATTGCCGCGATTCTTGCCGGGGTTAAAGCGAGACGATCCAGCAGCGATTCGCTGAGGCCGTTTTCCTTCCCGGCGGTCAGGTCGGCTTCGTTGGCTTGGAGAATCGACGCCTGTTCGTTGATCAAAGCGTCCGCCATAAGCAGGAGCGCTTCGTTTTTCTGTCCGGTGGACAATGTGCCCAATTGACGGGAGGCCTGCTTGGCCGCAGCCGCCTTTTCTCTGACTTCGCTCAGGGAAGCTTGCTTCAGGTTCATCATGATACCTCCTTGGTCAATGAATCTTGGAATCAATCCTTCAGGGTAATCCACTCGTCCCTGTGTATCACTTCGAGACGGTTCACATCGACTCTTTTTTTCACTTCCTGGGAGGAGAGCCCGGCGACCGCCCGGATCTGCCAGGAAGCATAATTGACAACACCGCGTCCGACCGTCTGACCTTCCGGATTGCGCACCTCGACTATGTCGCCGGGGTGAAATTCACCTGCGATTTCCCGGACTCCTGCGGGAAGCAGGCTTTTTCCGCCGGAAACGAGCGCGTCTTGCGCTCCTTGATCGACGGTGATGATGCCCTCGGGGTCCGACAGAAAACCGATCCACTGCTTTTTCATCGGGAGAGTTTGCAGCGTGGTATCGAAGTAGGTGCCTTTTCCGCTACCCTCAACTGCGGACATCAGGTCTCCCGGCTCGACAATCCGGCCGACAAAAACCGGGACCCCGCCGCGCATTGCAATCCGGGCCGCTTCAATCTTCGAGCGCATGCCGCCCGTGCCGACATTGCTGCCCGAGCCGCCGGCGATCCGCATGATCTCATGGTTGATCTGCTCAACCCGCTCGATGCGGCGCGCGTCGGCGTTTTTGCGCGGATCCTCCGAATAAAGTCCGTCCGTGTCCGTGATGATGAGCAGCTTATGCGCTTTGACCAGATTGGCGGTCAGCGCGGATAAGGCGTCGTTGTCGCCGAATTTCAGCTCATCGACCGAGATGGTGTCGTTTTCGTTGATGATCGGCAGCACCCGATGCTTGAGCAGCTCTTCAATCGTATTCAAGGCATTGTGCACTCTTTTGCGATTGGCAAAGTCGGAACGCGTCAGCAGAATCTGGGCTACGCGCAGTCCGTAACGGGCGAAGGCTTCATGGTATGCCTGCATGAGCAAGGCCTGGCCGACGGCAGCGGCGGCTTGCTTTTCATGCAAAATTTTGGGCCGCGAAGGATAACCGATCGTTCTGAAACCTGCCGCCACCGCGCCGGAGGTCACCAGAAGCACCTGAAATCCGCGGTTTTGCAGATCGGAAATTTCCCGGACATAGTAATCGATTTTGTCGCGGCTCAAACCGTTTTCCTGCGAAGTCAACGAGCTGCTGCCGATTTTTATTACAATGCGCTGCTGCATGATAATCCCTTTCTTATACGGATGAACTGAAACAGGTTCTTTCAATAGAAAAGACTTCCGTCCGGCTAAGGACGAAAGTCTGACTTCCGCGGTACCACCTTAGTTGACGGTTAAACCCGTCCAACTTTTCTCCCTGGATAACAGCAGGGAACTGTCCAACTCGTCGTTGACCGCTCAGGGGTGGGTTCGGAAAGGATGGACGGTAAATTTTCTCAGCCCGGGAAATTTACTCTCTTCACGTCAGAGCCTTCCTACTGATTCCCTTCAGCGCGTTTGTTTTTTTTAGAATACCACGGAAAAGCGTCGGTTGTAAAGAAATGCGCGCCTTTTGACGGCGGATTGCTGAAAGAAAATACCAGCAGGATTGAGGGTTGCCAAAATCAAACGGATAATTTAAAATTTAGACACAAATCAGTTGAAAAATTGTCACAATAATACCGAGTTTCCAATACCGCAAAAGAAGGGGAATTTCATCATGAACAATTGGCTGCTTTTGTCGTTGTCTTCCTTGCTTATCGGATATTTGGCCGGCTTTTCCGGTTCGGAGCATCTTCTGTTGGCCGCCGCTGTTCCAAGCCTGCTTTTAATGATCCGTGCGATTTACGCTTCGTTCGACGCTCCGTGCCCCGAAAAGGGTTGATTGAACCGGTTCAGGTATCGCGAGCCCTCTGGCATCACGACAAATAAATACCACTAAATTGGCAGCAAAGATCAATTAAACCGCTTGATACTTTGCCGCCAAAAGTGGAACTAATTTCATCGCAAGCCCTCAGTGATAGCCCTGCGCGTTTTTCGACGTGATTTTATCTTTGAATATCCGGTATATCCAGATTTGGTACGCTATGACGACAGGAACGGCAACCAGGGCGATAAAGAACATGATTTTCAGATTCAATTCGCTTGCCGCCGCATCGAACAGCGTTACGCTGAACGCAGGGTCAAGCCTCGAGGGCAGCATATTCGGAAACAGGCCGATGAAGCCGGTCGCCATAATTCCGATAATGCCCAGTGAAACGGCTGCAAATGCCGCCCCAAGCCTTTCTGATCGCAGCAACGGACCGACAGCAATTACGGCACCGATGGACAATGCCGGAATCAGCCAAAGCGCGGGATGTTCCGTATAATTGTCGAATATCGGGGTCTGATTCGCAGTGGCGACATCAAACATGGCGACAACGGCAACGGACACCAGCCACAAGCCCTTGCCGAGGCCGATCGCCCTTTGTCTGACCGCACCGTCCGTTTTGAAAGCGGTCCAGAGACTGCCGGAAAGCAGGAACAAAGACAAGAACAGAACGCCTCCCAGCAATCCGTAAGGATTTAACAAAGTCAATAAATTTCCGTGATATCCCGTTTCGTCCACCGGAAGTCCCCTGAAGATATTGGCGAATGCGATTCCGAAGATCAGGGCGATGACGAGACTGCCCGCAAAAAACGATCCCTTCCAGAACGCTCTCCATCTTGCAGTGGAATGCTTGTGCATGAACTCGAGCCCCGCCGCCCGATAGAACAAACCGAACAGCACCAGAAACAAAGGCGTATACAAATAGCTGAACATCAGCGCGTACGTCAGCGGAAAAGCTGCGAACGTAGCGCCTCCGGCGGTGATCAGCCAAACTTCATTGCTTCCCCAGAAAGGTCCGATCGCCTCCTGCAATTGACGTTCCTCGCGTTCGTTCTTCGTGATAAACGGGAACAGCATTCCCGTACCCAAACTGTAACCGTCAAGCATAAAGTAAACCGCCCATATTAATCCCCATAAACCGAACCAGATGATTGCAAGCGTTTCATGCGCCATGCCGTAGTTCACCTCTTATTGTTTAAGATAGCCGAGTCCGCCGTGACGTCTTTTGCCGCCCTTGTGTTCTTCCTGCAAGGCTTCTTTGCTTCCAAGCTCATCTTTTTCTCCTGCTTTTTCTCCCGCGATCGTTTCGGCTCCTTCAGCTGCTTCAGGTCCTTTGAGCGCATTTTTTTTCAAGAGGAACACATCCGAGGCCAGCAATGTCGTATAGAAAACGACCAACCCGCCGATTGAAAACACAATCTGCGATACGGAAATCGGAGACACGGCCTCGCTTGTTTTCATGAGCCCGAATACGATCCAGGGCTGACGGCCCGCCTCCGCCACGATCCATCCGAGGTTGATCGCAACATAAGGCAGGAAGAATGCATACATCATGAATTTCAAATACCGGCGAGAGTCCAACAGTTTATTCCTGCGATCCAGATACCACCCATACCATGCAAGAAGCACAAACAAGAGACCTAAGCCGACCATCAGGCGGAAGCTCCAAAATACGAGCGGCACATTCGGACGCTGAACGGCGGGAATGTCCTTCAGTCCGATGATCGTTCCCTGCGGATTATTGGTGTACAAGATGCTGCCCAAATAAGGAATCGAGAGCCCTTCAATCAAGTTGTTCTCGTTTTTCGGATCGGGAATTTGCAGCAAATGAAACGGCGCCGCCGATTCCGTTTCCCATACCGCTTCCATGGCGGCCGCTTTTGCCGGTTGTACCTTAGCTGTGTTGACGCCGTGGAAGTGACCGATCAGCGGAACGGCCATCGTCGCGACGAGCGCCATCGTTACTCCCATGCGGAACGATTTGCGGAAAAATTGGACGTCCTGCCTTCGAACCAAATGATAGCCGCTGACGGCCATCACAAAGAAGGCGCCGACAATATAACTTGCAAACACCGTATGGAAAAACATATACCAAGTGTAAGAATTCGTGATCAGTTCCATAAAGCTCTTTAGCTCAATCCTGTCGTTTCGGATCACGTAACCGACGGGATGCTGCATGAATCCGTTGGCCGTAATGATCCATAGCGCCGAAATGTTCGTCCCGACGGCCACCATCCACATCGCAAACGCCCGCAATTTCGGAGAAATTCTGTCGCGGCCGAAGATCCACAATCCGATAAACGCCGATTCGAGAAAGAATGCGAACAGCGCTTCGATGGCCAGAGGCGAACCGAAGATGTCGCCCATATACTTGGAATATTCGGACCAGTTGGTACCGAACTGAAATTCCATCGTTATTCCGGTGATTACGCCCATGACAAAATTGATTGTGAACAGCTTGCCCCAAAAATTGGCCATCCGTTTATACGTTTCATCGCCGGTGCGGGCAAATTTCGTCTCCATGAGCGCAACCAGGATGACCAGCCCGATCGTCAGCGGGACGAATAAAAAATGATAAATGATTGTGATCGCGAACTGCATGCGGCTCAAGAAAATGACTTCGGTCATGAATGATCCCCCATTCCGTTAAATGTGTTCCGGAAGTTTTGTCTGAGAAGAAGCGAATCATTTGTCGCTTCCAGCTGCGCATTGGCAAGTGCCTCCATGCTCCGCTTTCGCAACAGATGATTACTCTTTGGAGCATGGATGCACATCATAAACAAATGCAAGCCTCGCGTCATCTGCATATTGAGCATATACGAACATCGCTGACGGAAAAATAGGGGTAACTCCTCATTTCGATTTGGACGGGAAGTCATACAATATGGACTGTGCAAATAGAAAAGGGGGGACTGGAAGATGGCAAACATTGTCGTGCTCGGGGCCGGCTTTGCCGGTCAAACGGCAGCCCTGTATTTGAAAAAAGAGCTGGGCCGCCAGCATAAAGTGACCGTAGTCAATCCGTGGCCGCGGTTTACCTATATACCTTCTCTGGTTTGGGTGGGGATCGGACGGAGGGCTCCGGAATAAATTTTTGCCAAATCCTTGTTTGCCGAGCAGGAAATTTACCATCAGGTTCAAACCGCAGTGACCCGTGTTGAAAAAGGGAAGGTATACTGGGAGAACTATGAAGGCGAACAAGGGCAGACGGAATACGACTTCGCGATGCTGATTCCGCAGTTTCAGGGAACTCCGATCAAATATATCGATCAATATGGGAATGACATCACTTCCAAGCTGACCAACCTGGCCGGCTTCCTGAAGGTTGACGGAAACTGGGAATCGATGGCTGAAATGCCGGGCGCGTGCATCGCTTCGATCGGCAAATCCGTTTGGAACGGCTCCGCCGCTTCGATCGTGATGTATCCTGTCGTTCCCGATTTTGAGCACTATCCGGATTACGGAAGGGATCTGAGCGTCAATGAAATGGAAGTCGGATTGGCCGGAGCCATGCAGTTGATTCGAACGATGAAACCTACAAAGCGGACTTTATTTATGCGTCAATGCAAAATCTTCCAGCTGTGCGCCTTTATTTATCTGAATGTGAAAATCCTGAAGACGGCGTTGTTCCCTCCGCATAAATAACTTCCGGCATATCGGTATTGGCGCAGTAGAAAGGGCTCTGTTTCATCCGGGGGAAACAGAGCCCTTCCACACATAGTTCGCCTTGCCGAAGGTTAAAATAATCGGAAAAAAAGGGGAATGGCCGTGAAAACGAAAAACGGGACTAGACAAATCGACTTGTTGAATCAGCTATTTTTCCTGCCTGGAAAAAATCTTTCCCTCACGATTCCCGTAACCATCCTGTGCGGATTGCTGATCGGGAACGCATTCGATACCCAATTTCTGAAAAGCGGAATTCTGATCGGCACATTTTTCATGATTTTTCCGACGATGATCGGATTTCGTCTGCGGTCGGCCTTTGATCTTTCCCACGGAAAGGTCGTTTTGCTTTCTCTGCTTATCAATTTTTTGGCCATTCCCTTGATTGCCGCCCTTATGGGTGGAGCGTTGTTCACCAGCCCGGAGCTGTTTGCGGGTCTCGCCATTTCGGCGCTGCTGCCGACTAGCGGCATGACGATTTCCTGGACGATGCTGTCCAAGGGAAATGTAGAGGCGGCAGTCAAAATGACGGCTTTGAGCTTGATTGTCGGTTCCTTGGCTGCCCCCGTTTATTTGAAATGGATGATCGGCAGCGCGATTGTTTTTGATATGCTG
This sequence comes from Ferviditalea candida, assembly GCF_035282765.1. Taxonomy (GTDB): domain Bacteria; phylum Bacillota; class Bacilli; order Paenibacillales; family KCTC-25726; genus Ferviditalea; species Ferviditalea candida. Next base: position 45,394 of record NZ_JAYJLD010000007.1, read on the forward strand.
CAAATCTTTCAAACGATCCTGGTGATCGTGTTTTTGCCAATGTTGGCGGGTCAGGCGGCAACCGTATTCTTATTGAAACGTTACGGTAAAGAAACGTTTGCGAAGCAAATCAAGCCGATCCTGCCCGCGGTCAGTACTTGGGCAATGATTTTTGTGATTTTTTCAAGCATCAGTATGAAGGCTCCGATTTTCTCGAATCACCCGGAGCAAATTTTGTACATCCTCATCATCGTCGTTTTTTTCTACGGTTTGAATTTCCTCATTTCCACCTTCATCGGCCGCTGGCTGCTGGAGCGCCGGGATGCCCTTGCCCTTGTTTACGGAACAGCGCTAAGAAACCTGTCCATCGCGCTGGGCATTGCCGTTGCCGCCTTCGGCCCGTCAGCCGCGTTGACGGTGACGCTTTCCTTTATCGTGCAGGTTCAGTTTGCTGCCTGGTTCGGAAAAGCGGCGGACCGGTTCCATTTTTTCGGCAAGGGAGCGTGAACGGACTTGGGAGACACCGACACCTATTTAAATTTTTTGAAAAACAACGGAAATCCCCGCCATTTATCGAACTATCTGAAGCAGATCTTTGATCATATCGAGGATGGGATCATCATTTTTGACCAGGAACGCAGGATTCTTGTGATGAATCCCTCCTCGCAAAAGTTTACCGGCTGGAAAGTCGGGGGAACGGTGCCTTACTGCTCTTTTTGCCAAACAAGAGAAGTTGCGCCCGGCGAAAACCGCTGCTATTTGCTGTCCAAACGCGAGGTTCCGTATTTTCTTGCATCGATGCCGACGTATGAAGGCAAATATATCGAAATGGAATTGAGAACCGCCGTCATCTATGAAAACGAGCAGCAGAACAGACAAGAGGCACTGTTGGTATTGAAGGATTTATCGATGAAAAAACGCGAGGAGGAGGCGCGAATCTCCAAGCTGATTCTGCAAAAAACGCTGGAAGCTCAGGAAAGCGAGCATAAACGGCTGGCCCAGGAGCTGCATGACGGGGTGGGGCAATCGCTTTATTCGATTTCCGTAGGATTGCAGGCGATTCAGGCCAATATGCATCAGGCGTTTCAGATGGAAGATTACGTGCGGGAACTGGTGAACGCATTGGAGAAGGTTATACGCGATGTCAAATTTTATTCCTGGCAGCTGCGACCGCCGAGCTTGGATCAATTGGGCCTGATCCCGACAGTTGATCATTTGATCGATAATTTGCGCAAAACCCATCCCCGGATTGCCTTTTCTTTTGAGCATTCCGGCATCCGCGGACGGCTGTCCGCGATTTTGGAGATCAATCTGTACAGGGTCATTCAGGAAGCGATCCATAATGCCTTGAAATATTCGCAGGCCAACAAAATCAAAGTGGAGATCCGGACCAAAAAAGATTTTTTGATTCTCTCGATCTCCGACAACGGAATCGGCTTCGATCCCTCCGCCGCGAATCAAGGCCTGGGCTTAAAGCATATGAAGGAACGGATTGATCAATTGAAAGGCAACCTGCATATTCGGTCGGAACCCGGCTGCGGAGGGGCAAAGGTCGTTTCCGTCATTCCCTTCAAGGAGGAGAATCTGATTGATTAAGGTTCTATTGGTAGACGACCATACGCTGGTTCGCAAGGGTATCCGCATGCTGCTTCAGCCGTATTCCGACGTGCAGATCGTCGGGGAAGCCCATGACGGGAATGATGCCGTATTAAAAACCATCCAACTGGATCCGGATCTGATCCTGATGGACCTATCCATGCCTGACGGCCTGGACGGCTTCAGCGCGGCCAAAGAGATTCAGAAGCACAAACCGAATGTGAAGATCGTCATTCTCACGATGTACGATGAGGAAATTTATGTTCAGCAGGCCGTCCGTCTCGGGGTGCAGGGCTACATTCTGAAAAACAGCCACGGCGAGATGCTGATAGAAGCGATCAGGGAAGTGTACCGGGGGCATATCTATTATCGGTCATCCGTTGACGAGCATAAGATAAAGGGTTGGCTCGCGGAAAATCCGGAAGAAATTCCGTCCGTCTTGACGGATCGCGAAAAAGAAATCGTGCGAATGGCAGCGCTCGGATTTTCCAATAAGGAAATTGCCGAAAAGCTGCTGATCAGCATCAAAACCGTGGAGAATCACAAGACGAATATCATGCAGAAGCTTCAGCTCAAAACCAAACACGAGCTGATCCAATACGCCATTCAAAATAAATATCTCGATCTCGTATTTTAAACGGACCAGCCCTCCATGCGGCAGTCAGTTATGGTATGATAAAAAAGCGGAGCGCGATTGAACCGATCTTATCATTTCCGTAAAAGAACTGTCGATAACGGGAGGGTGAACGAAATGAGGTTTTTAATTGTCGGAGCGGGCGCGGTCGGAGGCTACTTCGGAGGGCGACTGAGCCTTAAGGGGGAGGATGTAACCTTTCTTGTCCGGCCGAATCGCTGCAAGCGGCTTAAGGAGCAGGGATTGCATATTCAAAGCAAGCATGGGGACATACATACGCCGGTCAAAGTCATATCCACTGAGGATCCAGCGGCAGAACCGTATGATGTGATCATCCTGGCCGTCAAAGCCTATCATTTTTCGCAGGCGGCGCAGGACATCAAGCGCTTTGTCGGGGATTCGACGGTCATCCTGCCGCTGTTGAACGGATACGGGCATTTTCTTAAGCTCCAGCAGGAATTCGGCAAAAACAGGGTCTTAGGCGGGCTGTGCTTTATTGAGACAACGCTGGATCACGATGGCACCATCATTCAAACAAGCGGGCTTCATGATGTCGTATTCGGAGAATGGGACGGCTCCGCTTCGGCTCGCACGGACGCCATCCTGGAGCATATGAGCCGGGCGGGCTTCAACGTGAAGCTAAGCGGCAGCATTCAAAGGGATGTTTGGCACAAATACATCTTTATTTCCAGCATGAGCGGGATTACCGCACTGATGAATGCGCCGATCGGTCCGATTTTGGCCAATGAGCATGGGCGAAGCGTTTATCGGAGATTGATCGCGGAAATTGTCAGGACGGCAAAGCTGCTTGATGCGCCCGTGAAGGAGGATGTGGCGGAAATCACGTTCAAGATCGCGGAATCGCTGGATTTCAACATGAAATCTTCGATGCAAAGGGATATCGAAAAGGGCTTGTCCATCGAGGCGGATCAGCTGCAGGGCGCCTTGATTTCGGCGATCGTTGAGAACGGCGGGGATTTGTCCGAATTTCCGGTGCTGCAAACGGTATACGGCCGGTTGAAAATTTATGAGCAAACGTCAGTATTGAGCCGTGCGTGAAGTTTCTATATAATGCTGTGTAGGCTAGATTAATTTAGAGAGGAATCAGGAAATGATCATTCAACCTAAAATCAGAGGGTTTATCTGCACGACGGCTCACCCGGCAGGCTGCGCCGAGCATGTGCGGGAACAAATCGAATACGTAAAAAGCCAAAAACCGGTTCAAGGACCGAAAAAAGCGCTTATTATCGGGGCGTCGACGGGCTATGGGCTGGCTTCCCGCATCACGGCCGCTTTCGGATCGGGCGCGTCGACGATCGGCGTGTTTTTTGAGCGTCCGGCATCGGGCGACCGCACGGCAAGCGCGGGTTGGTATAATACGGCCGCATTCACCAAAGCTGCCCGCGAAGCGGGACTGTATGCGGGAAATATAAACGGGGACGCTTTTTCCGATGAAATCAAGCAGGAAACCATTCAATTGATCAAAGAAAAGCTGGGCAAAGTGGATATGGTGGTATACAGCCTGGCCTCGCCGCGCAGAACCCATCCCAAAACCGGGGAAGCCTTCTCGTCGGTGATCAAGCCTACCGGAAAGCCTTTCACGAGCAAAACGGTCAACGCCAACAGCGGCGAGGTTTCGGAGGTCACCATCGCGTCCGCGACCGAGGAGGAAATCCGCCAAACGATCGCCGTCATGGGCGGTGAGGATTGGGAAATGTGGATGGACGCGCTGAAGCAGACCGGGGTGCTTGCCGAAGGAGCCGTTACCGTCGCATATTCGTACATAGGCCCTGAGGTGACTCATGCGATTTATCGCGAAGGGACAATCGGCAAAGCGAAGGACGATCTGGAGGCCACGGCCCACAGGCTGACGGAAAAGCTGGGGGATATCGGCGGAAGGGCCTACGTATCGGTGAATAAAGCGCTGGTTACGCAATCCAGCTCGGCCATTCCGGTAGTGCCTTTGTATATTTCCCTGCTGTACAAGGTAATGAAGGAAAAGGGGCTGCATGAAGGCTGCATCGAACAGATTTATCGTTTGTTTGCGGACCGCTTATACAATGGAGCCCTTACGGAAACGGATGAACAAGGACGGATCCGCATCGACGAGCTGGAGATGCGGCAGGAGGTACAGCAGGAGGTTGACTCGTTATGGAAGCAGGTCAATACAGCCAATTTAGCCGAGCTGTCCGATATCCAGGGTTATCGCGACGAGTTCCTCAAGCTGTTCGGTTTCGGTTTAGCCGGTGTGGACTATGATTCCGACATTGATCCGGATGTGCCCTTGAACTAATGCTTAAGGATAGAGGAAAATCATTCCGTTGTTTGATCGCATTTGCGGTGATCAGGCTTCACAAACCTGATTTAACGGAACGATTTTCCTTTATTGCATAAGACTTATCTCCAAAAACCCAAGCGATCGGAGATTTCCAAGCTGGCGCTGATGATCTTTTTGGCATAAGGGCGTATTTTGTATGGCTGGATGCGCTCTGCCGGACCGACGACGGTGATGGCTGCGACCACCTTGCCTGAATAATCGCGGACGGGAGCGGCTATGGAAACAACGCCTTCGAGCAATTCGTTTTTACTGTAGGCAAACCCCTGCTCTCTGATTGTTTTTAAATTTTCCCGAAATTCATCAGGATTTGTAGTTGTATATTTAGTCACGGATTTCAGTCCGTTCTCCAGCATTTTTTCAATGAATTCCTTGCTCTGATAGGCCAACAATACTTTTCCCGAGCTCGTGCAGTAAGCGGGGTTTCTTTTTCCGTAATGAGTCAGAATGCGAACGGGATGCTTGCATTCCACCTTGTGCAAATACAGTGTGTCCATCCCTTCCAGAACGCAAATATGCGCCGTTTCACCGAGTTCTTTGACCAATTCAAAAAGGATGTGCTGGGCTTCCCTGTGGATTTCCAAATTGCTGGTTGCCGCTCCGCTTAAGGCAAGCACGGACAGCCCCAATCGGAACCGGTTGGTCTCCGGGCTTTTGACAACAAAATCCTCATGGGCCAATGTGGCCAAAAGTCGGCTGACCGTGCTTTTGCTCAATCCGAGCGATACAGCCAAATCGCTCACGCGCAATTCCGGCTGCTCCATCGAAAAGCTTCGCAGAATCCGCAAAGCATTGGTCACTGAAGACAGTAAGTGATCCTGTTTTTCGTTTTTTTCCATTCGCTTTCTTTCCCCTTAGATAATTTCTGCATATCGGACGAAACAATGTTCCAACCCTAATCATAACGGATACTGAAACAATAGGAAATAACAATTGTAAAGTTATCTTGAATGTTGCGTATTTAGAAACAATCATCTTGCAGGCTTCAAAAAAGCGGTTCTATAATCGATTGCAACTCGAGCGTCGATTTTTTTGCGTAACGTTCAAAAATATTTTTGTTTGTTGCGCATATCGAAACACCATCGTTTTCTAATTTTTTCTAAAATATTATATTCAAATTATTCATTTGATTTAGCAGGAGGTGTACAAGTTGATGATATCTGATACTTGGCGTTTCTGCCGGGAAATCGAAAGATTTTTAGACCCATAGAGATGACAGCGCTTTCAATGGGGTGGGTCGGCCCAAAAAGTCTGATTATTAATAATAATTTGAAATCTGGAGGGTGTTGTCATGGATTCAAATCGTTCTTTTTTCAGGTATGAAAACGCTATCGTGTTGATGATGTTTTTCACGTTCGGATTTGTCTTTATGGAAAGATTGAGCATCGTTTTCCTGTTTCCGTTCATTTCCCAGGATCTGCATCTGAACAATGCGCAGATCGGAATGATCACGTCGGTGCTGGCGGTTACCTGGGCGATCTCCGGTTGGGTATTCGGATCGTTATCCGACTTATCCGGCTCACGCAAGAAAATTCTGCTGCCGATTACGCTCGCTTTCTCGGTGCTTTCCTTTTTGTCGGGGGTGGCGAAGAGCTTTGGCAGCATGCTTGTCGTCCGCGGCTTGATGGGACTGTCCGAGGGCCCGGTGCTGCCGATTGCGCAGGCCAGCGTCATCGCCGATTCCTCGGAGAAGCGCCGCGGCTTCAACATCGGGTTCGTGCAAAGCTCGCTCGGGCTGCTCGGGGCGACGATCACCCCGATTATCGTGACCGCCGTCGCCGTCAAATACTCTTGGCATTCCGCCTTTTACATGGTCGGTATTCCGGGGATCGTCATGTTCTTTGTTTTGTGGAAATACATGAGAGAGCCCAAGCTGACGCCTGAGCAGGATGCTGTGCACGGCAAGGTCAACCGCAAGGACTTTGCGGTCGTGTACCGCAACCGGAACGTGTGGTTGAGCTCGATCATCTCCGCATTGTTCATGACTTGGCTGTTTGTGTTCACGACTTTTGCTCCTGTTTACCTGATGACGGTCGATAAGTTCAAGGCCGAGGAAATGGGACTGATCATGGCGGCGATCGGCTTCGGCTCGTTCGTATGGGGCTTTGTGGGACCGGCAATATCCGATAAAGTGGGCAGAAAGCCGACGCTCATCGGATTTTGCCTGATCGCGGCGTTGTCGCCGATCGCTCTGGCTGTGGTTCATGCGTCGGTGCCTGTGATGATGCTGCTGGGCTTTTTGACCGCAGTCGGACAAGGTTGCTTCCCGCTGTTCATGGCGGTCATCCCCGGCGAGTCGCTGCCGTTCCGCTTCGTTGCCACTGCTGTCGCGATGACGCAGTTCATCGGCGAAATCGTCGGCGGCACGATCACGCCGACGCTGGCCGGTTTTGCCGCAGACGCGTGGGGCCTGCAAGCTCCGATGTGGATTGCTGCCGGAGGCGCCGTGCTGAGCGCGGTGGTCGCAACCGGGTTGAAGGAAACCGCTCCGGCGAGGGTCAAGACGGCCAATCTCGGAGGGAATGTACCGGCATAAGGCATCCTGAATCATAAAAAAAAGAACATCCCGTTCCACTTCATTTACAGTGGCCCGGGATGTTCTTTTTCTCAAAACAAATTCAACTTTTCGATTCTGGCGACCGCTTCCTCTAAGCGTTCTTCCGTTGTCAACAGTCCCAACCGCACGTATCCTTCGCCGAAGCGGCCGAAACCGACGCCCGGCGCGACGACCACTTTGGCTTTGTCCAACAGCAGATCGGCTAGCTCAGACGAAGTGTATCCTTTAGGGACGGGAAGCCATGTAAAGAAGGAGCCGGCCGATTTCTTCGCCTGCCAGCCGATTCGGCCGAGCGCGGCGAACAGCGTATCCCGCCGGCTTTCATAGGTGGCGGTCAGCTGCGAAACACAAGCCTGAGGCCCGTTCAAAGCTTCGGCGGCTGCATATTGAATTCCGCCGAACAGGCTACAGTAGTAGTGGTCCTGGATCAGATTGATCATTTCGATGATCTGCGCATTCCCGATGGCGAACCCGACGCGCCAGCCGGCCATATTGTAAGTTTTGGACAAGGTGTAGAATTCGACGCCGACTTCTTTGGCCCCCGGCAGCTGCAGGAAGCTGATGGGGCGCCTGCCGTCGAAACCGATCGCCCCGTAGGCGAAATCGCTGGCCACTACGATATTGTATTTGGCGGCAAAGCGGATGGTCTCTTCATAAAAATCCATCGGTGCGACTGCGCCCGTCGGATTGTTGGGATAATTGACAAACATCAGCTTCGCCAGATTCGCGTCCTCCGGGGAGATGGCCGAATAGTCCGGAAGGAATCCATTGGATTCGGTGAGCGGCATGAACACCATCCGTCCTTCCGCGAGGGCCACCCCGGACCAATAATCCGGGTAGCCCGGATCCGGGACGAGGCAAACATCACCGGGGTTAAGCAGGCATTGGCTGATTTCCACTAATCCCGCTTTTGCTCCGAAAAGAACCGCCACTTCCGTTTCCGGATCGAGGGCGACGCCATAATCTTCCTGATATCGCCTAGCGACAGCTTCCTTCAAAAATCCATAGCCGGTAAAGGGCGGGTAGCGGTGGAATTCCGGATTTTCCGCGGACTCCTGAAGCGCCTTGACGATATGGTCCGGAGTCGGAAGGTCGGGATTGCCCTGGCCGAGGTTGATGACGTCATGCCCTTGGGCGATCTCCTGCCGCGCCTTCTTGGTGAGAGTGGCGAAAAATTGCGTCGGAAGCCGCTTTAAGAGCATCGCCTGATCGATATGTAAAGAAGAGGGCTTGTTTGTTGTTTCACGGTTCAACTTGGTTCACTCCAATTTCAGCATGCTGGATAACAAAATCTAATGTATCACGAAATATTGGGGCTGTATAGTCATTCATGATATGATAACCTTGAGTCTTTCGATTTATGATCGAGGCGAAAGAGGATCAAGCTTCGGGGAGGATAAACGCGTATGAAAATAGCTGTGGCCGGCGGTACGGGCTTCATCGGCAGCCGCTTGATTCACGGGTTGACCGCCAACGGGCATGAAGTGATCGTGATTTCCAGAACCAAGAGAGAAGGCGTTTTCCATGAAAATGTCCGTTTCGTGAGCTGGGACGAACTCCGGGAAAATACGGATGTGCTGGAGGGAAGCGATGTCATAGTCAATTTGGCGGGAGAGACGATCAACCAGCTCTGGACGGAAAAGGCCAAGCAGCGGATCCTGCAATCCAGGATCGGCGCGGCTGAACGAATCGCCGCTGTCGTATCCCGTCTTGGGAAGAAGCCGTATACGGTGATCAACAGCTCGGGAATTTCGGCATACGGCACATCCGATTCAGAAAGCTATAGGGAGGAAAGCCGCACGGCTGCCGACGATTTTTTGTCCCGGGTGGCTGCAGATTGGGAACATGCTGCGGACTCCATTCCGGCCGCTCGCCTGGTCAAACTGCGTACCGGAGTCGTATTGGGTCACGGCGGCGCGCTTCCGCTCATGCTGCTGCCGTACAAATTGGGATTCGGGGGAAGGCTGGGAAGCGGCAGACAGTGGCTGTCCTGGATTCATATTGACGATATGGTTTCGATCATTCATTATTGTATGGAGAACGGATCGATATCGGGTCCGATCAATTGCACAAGTCCGCAGCCGGTGACGAACGATGAGTTTGGCCGGGCTGTTGGACGCGCGCTGAACCGACCGCACTGGCTTCCGATGCCGGCGCCTGTTTTTCGGCTCTTGCTCGGCGAGATGTCCGATTTGCTGCTGAAGGGCCAAAAGGTGCTGCCTGGTAAATTGCTGGAATCAGGCTTTCGGTTTCGTTATCCGACGCTGGACGATGCGCTGCGGAATTTGCTGCGCCGTTCATAATAATTGCCGGGGTGGAATATCCGATGAATAAACCGACACGATGGAATGTTTCTCTGCTGCAAATGGATGTAAAAATCGGGGAGCCTGAAGAAAATTTCGCCAATTTGGAACGGATGCTCGGGGAGGCGGTCCGATCCGAAGCGAAGCCGGATTTAATCCTGTTTCCGGAGATGTGGAACACGGGTTATGCTTTGGACCGCATCCACGATATCTCCGATCGCGATGGAGAGCGGACAAAGCGTTTTCTTTCGGCATTCAGCCGGGAGCATCAGGTGAATATCGTCGGCGGATCGATTGCCGACCTTAGACAAGGCAGCGTGCGCAATACGATTTACGTGTTTGACCGCAGCGGCAATGTCGTTGCCGATTATTCCAAAATCCATCTGTTCGGCTTGATGGATGAGGAGAAATATCTGGTTGCCGGCGATCGCGCCGGACGCCTGGAGATCGACGGCATTCCGGCCGGGATGATGATCTGCTACGATATCCGTTTTCCCGAGCTGTCCCGAACGCTTGCTTTGAACGGCGCCCAAATCCTGTTCGTGCCTGCGGAATGGCCGCATCCGCGGCTGCATCACTGGCGGACGCTGCTGACGGCCCGGGCGATTGAAAACCAGATGTATATCGTCGCTTGCAATCGGGTGGGCACCAGCGGGACGACCGAATTTTTCGGGCACTCAATGGTCATTGACCCTTGGGGGGAAATCCTTGCGGAAGGCGGCGAGCAGGAAGCCGTTCTGAATGCGGTCATCGATTTGTCCCTTGTAGATAAGGTTCGCGGCACGATACCCGTATTTTCGGACAGAAGGCCCGAGCTGTACCGTTGAGCTTCGGCTTTCGGCATTCAGCCGCCGACTCAGCCGGCCTCATTTGACGACATCCATTAACGTGGAGATGAACGCTTCCGCAGCCTTGGATAAATATCTTCCTTTCCTCGAGGCGATCACCAGCGTGCGGGTCGGCCGCGGATCGGCCAAGTCCAGATAAACCGGGGAAAAATCGCTGGATTTGCTCCGCGTGACCATATGCGGCACGAAAGCGATGCCCATACCCGCGGCAACCAAAGACTGCACGGTTTCGATATTGGCGGATTCAAACACGATCTTCGGAGAGAATCCGGCTTTGCCGCACAGATCCAGCGCGATCTGCCGAAAGCCCTGGCCCTTCTTCAGAACGATAAAGTGCTCGTCGTGCAAATCGCTGATTCGGACCCCGCGGCTTTGCTTCTCCTGATCCCCGGCATACGGATGGCCCGGCGGAACGGCCAGACGGATTTCCTCTTCAAGCAGCGTTCGATATACCAATGAAGGCTCCTCGAGCGGGAGCGTGAGCAGGCTGATGTCGGTCTGGCCATTGGCCGTGGAATGCTCCAGGTTGGCCGTCGTGTCCTCAAGCAGCACAACCTCAATATCGGGAAATCGGGTTTTGAAAATCGGAAGCACGAGCGGAAGAACATGCGAGCCGGTAATCGGCAGACTGCCGACAATCAGCTTTCCTTTGCGCATTTCGGCGATGTCTTCCATTTCCTGCTTCAGCTGTTCCGTCATGTCCAATATTTTACGCGCCTTCTCAAGGAAGACAGTTCCCGCGTATGTCAGCCCGACGCTGTTCGTATTGCGGAAAAACAGCAGGACGCCAAGTTCTTTTTCCAGCTTGGACAATTGCTGGCTGAGCGAGGGCTGGGCGATATGGAGCTTTTCGGCGGCTCTGGAGAAATTCATCTCCAAAGCGATTTGCACGGCATACTGCAGCTGTCTGAATTCCACGAAACGATCCTCCTCTTATAATAGTTACCTATTACAGTTATAGATATTATATCTTGGATCAATCAAGAAAGAAATGATAGGATATCAATATGATCATAGACGAGGTGAAATGGGTATGGCAAAAACATTGTTCGAAAAAATTTGGGATAACCACGTCATTCACCAGGAAGCAGGCAAACCGAGCATTATCTATATCGACCTGCATCTGGTGCATGAGGTAACCTCCCCTCAGGCGTTCGAGGGACTGCGCTTGGCCGGCAGGAAGGTTCGCCGTCCGGATTTGACGTATGCCACAATGGATCACAACATTCCCACCAAGGACAGATACAACATCAGCGACCCGATATCCAAGCAGCAGGTGGATACGCTGACCCGCAATTGCCAGGAATTCGGCATCAAGCTGTATGACCTGGATAATCTCGATCAGGGCGTCGTTCACGTCATGGGTCCGGAGCTCGGATTGACGCATCCCGGCAAAACGATCGTCTGCGGCGACAGCCATACTTCCACGCACGGCGCTTTCGGAGCGCTGGCATTCGGAATCGGAACGAGCGAGGTTGAGCATGTTCTGGCGACCCAGTGCCTGCAGCAGGCCAAACCGAAAACGATGGAAGTCCACGTCAAGGGCAGCTTGAAACCGGGCATAACGGCCAAGGACCTGATTCTCGGCATCATCGCCAAATACGGAACCGATTTTGCGACGGGCTATGTCGTCGAATATACCGGTGAAGCCATTCGCAATTTGACGATGGAGCAGCGGATGACCGTCTGCAACATGTCGATTGAAGCGGGCGCCCGCGCCGGCATGATCGCCCCGGATGAAACCACATTCAATTATTTGCGCGGACGCGAATTCGTGCCCCAAGGCGAGGCATTCGATAAAATCGTAGAAGAGTGGAAGAAGCTTGCGACCGATTCCGGCGCGGTTTATGATGCTCGTGTCGAATTCGATGCCGATTCGTTGATTCCGCAGGTGACTTGGGGAACTAGTCCGGGCATGGGCACCGATATTTCGGCCAAGGTTCCGGCACCGGAGGATTTTGCGACGGAGAATGAACGCAAAGCGGCGGAAAAAGCGCTCGAATACATGGGACTTGTCCCGGGAACTCCGATGGAGGAAGTGAAGATCGACCGCGTATTCATCGGCTCCTGCACCAACGGCCGGATCGAGGATCTGCGCGCCGCGGCCAAGATCGTTCAAGGTTATCAGGTGGCTTCGCACGTGCAAGCGATGGTCGTGCCGGGGTCAGGCCGCGTGAAATTGCAGGCCGAGAAAGAAGGACTGGATAAAATCTTCATCGAGGCCGGCTTTGAGTGGCGCGATGCCGGATGCAGCATGTGTCTGGCGATGAATCCGGATATGCTGGAGCCGGGCGAGCGCTGCGCTTCGACATCGAACCGCAATTTCGAAGGCCGCCAGGGACGCGGAGGAAGAACGCATCTCGTTTCGCCGGAGATGGCTGCCGCAGCCGCAATCAAGGGACATTTCACAGACGTCAGGGATTGGAAATTCAACAACGATCCCGTCACCGTTTAATACAGAGAGGAGATTCGATCGATGGAAGCTTTTAAAAAGCACACGGGCATCGTCGCGCCGGTGGATCGCGTCAACGTGGATACCGACGCCATCATTCCGAAGCAATTTTTGAAACGCATTGAACGCACCGGTTTCGGCCAATTTTTATTCTTCGAATGGAGACTTCTGGAGAACGGAGAACCGAATCCGGGCTTTGAAATGAACAAGCCGCGTTATCAAGGCGCCTCCGTCTTGATTTCCAGAGCCAATTTCGGCTGCGGCTCTTCCAGGGAGCATGCGCCGTGGGCGATTATGGATTACGGCTTCAAGGTCGTCATCGCTCCGTCGTTTGCCGATATCTTTTACAACAACTGCTTCAAAAACGGCATTCTTCCGATTAAATTATCCGAGGAGCAGGTTGAAGAATTGTTCCAGCGCACGGCCGGCCATGAAGGCTATCAGTTGACAGTGGATTTGGAAAATAAGCGGATTACCGATGCTTACGGCTTGGACATCCCGTTCGATCTCGATGAACACCGCCGCCAATTTCTGCTGCTCGGACTGGACGATATCGGCCTGACGCTGCAGCATGAGGACAAAATCGCCGCTTATGAAAAGGCGCATGCGTAGAAAACTAAATGCTTGACACGCCAATAGAATACTAGCAAAAAGAGGTTGGGCGGGAATGATTTCCCGCTCAACCTCTTTTATATTGATAAATTTGATAAATTGATGCTCAAATCCAAACGGAGTTTTCTTGCTTTTATTTTTTGCTGCTTTATGGAGAAATCTGCACTTTTTCGCAACTTTCTCTATTGGTTCACGTCTAAAATAATAGAATACTAGCGGTCGAATGCGGCAGATTGCTGTCATTTTTCCGGCGGCTTTGATAGAATGGTAGTATCCTTCCATTTAATCGGTGATAGATTTATAGATTCGGTAATCCTGCATCTGAGAGGTGAATTCATGAAGCGCTTTGCCTTTTCCCTATTATCCATATTGCTCATGATATCCCTGCTGCCGGTCATGGTCAATGCCGAGAAATCGATTGAGATCTTCGTCAACGGTGAAAAAATCGAATCACAGCATTCTCCTCTTATTGCAGATCAGACCGTGCTGATGCCGCTTGACGCAATCCGTACCGGCTTCGGGGCGCAGGCGGATTGGTCGCAGACCTCGGGAAGCATTGCGATACGCCGCAGCCAGGTGTCGATGGAAATGTCCGTCGGCCGCAAGGAAGCTTCCGTCAGCGGGCAAAGCTTCGAGATGGACGAAGCTCCCCGCGCGGTAAACGGGACGGTTTACGTTCCGGCCCGGTTCACAGGAGGCAAACTGGGAGCGAAGGTCACCTGGGATGCACTCAACCGATCCCTATACATATTCGTGAACGACAGGAAAGTGCAAATCGAATCTGTCAATGAATCCCCTGCTTCCCAAGCCGGCAAAGAATCGGCCGCATCGGACGGGGGAGACGCCGGTTCCGGTTCCGGGAATAAAGACGGGCAGGCCATTTTGTCGGGCAATCGGAAGGAAACGCCGTCTTCCTTTAGCATTACCCAGATCAGCAGACCGGAAAAACCGTTTGTCGTGCAATCGATCCAATCGGTTGGCGACCAAATCGTCTTGCAGGCGGATGCGCCATTGTCCTCCAACGTATTCGGCCTCTCGGATCCGAACCGGATTGTAATGGACCTGCCCTACGGCCGCTTCGCAGAACAGCTGAACGGGCAGAAGGCCGGAACGAGCGGGGAAATACCGACGAACCATCCGCTGATTTCAAAAATCCGCTATGCCGTGTTTTCGGTAATTCCGTCCACGATCCGCATCGTGATCGATTTGAAGCAGCCGGCCGAATATAAGGTAGTGGCTGACGATACGCGCCACAGGCTGATTCTGTCGCTCCGCACGCACATGTACAAGGTGGTCGTCGATGCCGGGCACGGCGGCAGGGATCCGGGCTCGACCGGAGTCGGGGGAACGGATGAGAAGCAGTTTACACTCTCGCTGGCTCAGAAGGTGAATCAATATTTGGAAGCGGAACCGTTGTTGGAGCCGTTCATGACGAGAACCGACGATTCAACGGTTTCGCTGGATGATCGAGTCGATTTCGCGAACCGGATGCAGGCGGATCTGTTCGTCTCTGTGCACGCCAATATTTATGAAACAAACAGTGCGATTCGCGGCGGCGAGACGTATTATTCCCGCAGCGACAGCCTGCCGCTTGCCCAAATTTTGCACCGCAGCGTACTGGCGGCCACGGGCTTTCCGGACCGCGGCGTCCGTCAAGAGGATTACCGGGTGATCAAGAACACGACCATGCCTGCTGCGCTTTTGGAGGTCGGGTATTTTTCCAACCCTTCCGATGAAGCGCAGATGCTCAAAGCGGATGTTCAGGACCGGATCGCCCGGAGCATTGTCGAGGGAATCAAAGAGTATCTGCATCTGAAATGATCTTGTGATCTTTGTGTATCAAGAGAACTGAACTGGTTCATTCAAGCCGACGGAAACGCGATGAGAGGAGAAATGGGAATTGAAGACAAAGATGCTCCAGGCTCTGCAAAAAACGGTTATATTGATGATGGTCATGCTGCTGGCGTTTTCCGGCGCGGCGATGGCCGAGGATGCGGGCGCGCAAACGAATTCTTCGACTACGGCGGCTAGCCGCGCCAAATTCTCGGACATCCCCGCCGGATATTGGGCGGAGAAATATGTGAAAAAATTGGCGCTGCTCGGCGTGGTCAGCGGCAGTAACGGGATGTTCAAGCCGAAGGACAACATTTCCCGCGAGGAAGCCGCCATCATGGCTGTCGGACTGATGGGCTTGAAGGCGGAAGCAGAAGGCAAGACAGATGCCGTGCTTAAACTGATAGTTTCCAGCTGGGCAAAAAAATACGTCATCACCGCCATCGACCACAAAATTTTGAATTTGCAGGAAGAGCTCGCCGGCAGCGACCTGCTTTCGCCGTGGGGCAAAGCAAAGGCGACCCGGGAATGGGTGGCGAAGCTGGCTGTGAGGGCGATCGGCAAGGAAACGGATGCAGCAAGCCTGCAGGGCCAGCATACGGACTTCACCGACGATGCGGCGATTTCCGATAATGCCAGGGGCTACATCAATGAAGCGGTGAAGCTGGACATTATCAAGGGGAAACCGGACGGCAGCTTTGACCCCAAAGGCAATATCACCCGCGCTGAAATGGCGGTCATGTTCGGCAATGCCGAACGGTACTTGGGCCGGCGCTCAGCACAAATCGTCAGCGGAACCGTGGCGGAAATCGGCTCGCAAACAATCAAAATCCAGCAAACCGACGGAACGGCCGCCACGCTTAATCTGACCGCCGATACGGCTTACTACAAGCAAGACAGCAATCTGCGGATTTTTTCCTCCGACGTCAAGCAATACTACCAGGTTACAGTCGTTCAGGAAAACGGCAATGCCGATTATGTAGAGGTGACCAACGATCAGATCCAATATGAAACGATCAAAGGCACTTTGGTCAGCGTTTCCTTGAGCGACCGGAATTTGATCATGCAGGTCAACGGCGAAACGAAAGTCTTCCAAATCGTGCCGAATGTCGCCGTTAAAGATCAGGAGGGAAATGGCATGAGTCTTTCCGCATTGCAGGAAAACAGCCAAATTTCCGTTATGAAGAGCGCGCTTGATGCCAACGGCAGTGTTGTGCAAATTGCGGTGGAAAAAGTGCCTGTGGTCGCTCAGGTCCAGGGCAAGGTGGTATCCTTTGATACGGCGGCCCGTACGGTAACGGTCAAGGACGATGCCGGCGGAACCTCCGCTGCATACGTCATTCCCGATAATGTGCCGCTGAAATTCGGCGATCAAACCTTGTCAGACTTATCCGGACTCCATATCGGCGATCAGGTTGTCCTGCATTTGACCGACGGGGCGGTCGACCAGTTCGAGCTGGTGTCCTCCGATTTCATCAAATTGGAAGGCGCCGTCGATATTATCGATCCCAGCGGACAAAGCGTATATATCATCAATCAGGATCATACACGGTCCGGCTACGGCGTTGCCAAAAATGCGCAAGTCTTCATTCAAGGACTTGCCGACGCCACGCTGACCGATTTGCAGAAAGGCGATTCCGTTACGCTGGAGGTCAACAAGAGCACCAATGAGGTGCTGAACATCACCGTTCAGAACCGTCAGGTCGATACCGGACTGAGCTATACCGTCATAGAGTACGGCTCGGCCAGCAAGCAGGTCGTCCTGAAGGATAGAGACAACAATTTCGTGGTTTTTGACATGAATGACAAAACGAAGATTGAGATGTACGGAAGCGAAGTCAGTCTCGATGCTTTCAGCACAACCTTCAAGAACAAAAAGGTCGATATTACGTATACCGGTAAACGCCTTATCGCCATCAGGATGAGCAATTCCTATACCGGCACAATTTCCAAGCTGGATGCGAGCGCCAAAACGGTCACCATTGAAACGGATAATTACGGCAGCTTGACCTTTGGGTACATGGTTTCCTCGGGTGTACAGATTTTCGGAAATTCGAATGCTTCATTGGCGGATCTTCAGCTTGGGGATCTTGTCAAGGTACTGCTCGACGGAAATCAGGAAAAAGTGCTCTTGTTCGAACGCTCGGACAAGAAGATTTTCAAGGTTACCGGGACTTCCGCATACAATCTCTCCGTACAGAACGAATCGGGCATCCAATACGAGCTCTACGCGGGGGCAAACGTGAATGTGACAAATGCGGATGATTTTCCGATGAACCTTTCCAATATCAAAATCGGTGATTATATCGCGGCTTCCTTTGAAGGGCAAACTCTGACAAAGGTGCAGCCCGCGAAAGTGACCCGGGGAATCGTGAAAAATGTTGGCACGAACGGGACACTGACTATGTTCGAATACGGAGGCTCCGACAAGACGCTCGTGCTGCGGGGCGGGATCAAGGTTGTTATGGAGGCTTCCGTATCGACGAGCTTGACTTCTTTGCAAGTCAATAACCGTGCGGAGGTCATCACGTCTCCGAATGCGGTAACGTTGATCAAGATCATTCCGGGCATTCAGAAGAGCTTTTTCAAATACGACGCCCAAAACAATGTCATCATGTTCAAAAAAGCGACGTTATCCGAGCAATACCAGTTTAATTTGACTGCCAATGCATACATTCATCAAGGAGATCAAACGTTGAATCCGTCATCGCTTGTCAATAACGATTCCCTGATGATCTATATGATTGACGGAAAAATCGCGGAGGTTGACAAAGTCAATCCGTAACGCCGAAATGGCTCGACTGGACGGCTGCCTGCGGGAGCGAGGCAAGATGCGCTTCCGCAGGCGGTTTTTTGCCACATCTCTCCGATAGGAGTTTTGCTCATTGCAAGCAGACAGCCGATCGTGCTACACTCTAGATTGAGTCCTTGAAAGTGGGTGTTTGGCAGGCATGAATCGGAAGCAAGTTCGTCATATTCTCGACACGATCGGGGATATGTTTCCCGAAGCCCGCTGCGAATTAACGCATTCCAATCCGTTTGAACTGACGATAGCCGTTCTGTTGTCTGCGCAGTGTACCGATGAAACGGTAAACAAGGTGACAGCCTCGTTATTTCAAAAATACCGGTCGCCTGAAGATTATATTGAGGTGCCGTTGTCCGAGCTTGAGCAGGATATCCGGCGCATCGGCCTATACCGGAACAAAGCGAAAAATATCCAAAGCTTGTGCCGAATTTTGCTCGAGCAATATGGCGGAGAAGTTCCGGCTGAGCATGCGAAGCTTGTGGAGCTGCCCGGCGTGGGCAGAAAGACGGCCAATGTTGTCGTTTCCAATGCCTTTGATGTCCCTGCGATCGCCGTCGATACGCATGTGGAACGGGTCTCCAAGCGTCTCGGTATGGCTGCCCGGAAAGACTCCGTGCTGGAAGTGGAGAAAAAATTGATGAAGCTGGTTCCCGAGGATGAATGGACCTTGACGCATCATCGCCTGATTTTTTTCGGGAGATACCACTGCAAAGCCCAAAATCCGAGGTGTGAAGCCTGCCCGCTGCTTGAGGTATGCCGAGAGGGAAAGAAGAGAATGAAACCTGTCAAAAACAGGGATGATAAAGGAAAAAGCAGCAAGACCACTACATCATGAAAAGGATGGGATTGGAATGAAGTGCATTTCGGTCTATACGAAAAACTTTGAGGTGTTCTCGGACCTCTACGAAAAAATCATCGACATGGAGCTTGCGGAGAACGAGGAGAAGGAAATCGAAGGTGTAACGATCAGTGAATCGGGCGAAGTTCCCGACAACTACATAGC
The DNA here is from genome assembly GCF_035282765.1 of Ferviditalea candida. GTDB lineage: Bacteria > Bacillota > Bacilli > Paenibacillales > KCTC-25726 > Ferviditalea > Ferviditalea candida. The sequence goes on from NZ_JAYJLD010000007.1 coordinate 64,352, forward strand.
AAGAATGAAGCAGAAGCCCGGAGTCGTCGTAATGAAGGTGAGGGACCGGGATATCACGATTTTACAGCACGGTGAAGTGTTTGAAATATTTATACCTGAAAAAGAATTTGTGGTACACTAGAAACCGGGCACGCCGCGGTTTCTTTTTTTGTGCCGAAAGACAAAGATGGGGAGACAGGAAATGACGATTTCTGCAGAATATCGGAGCAGGGAACTGGTTGTGGAAGCGCTTGAAAGCTTGCGGCGGGAAATGGTCTTGCATGACGACCGGAAGCATTCGGAAAAAATTGCACAGCTGATTGGGAAGTTGGAATCACGGCAGGTGACGGTAGCCTTGTGCGGGCATTTTTCCGCTGGCAAATCCAGCTTGATCAACCGGCTGTGCGGTGCCCGGTTGCTGCCTTCCAGTCCGATTCCGACCAGTGCGAATGTTGTGGCGATCCGTTACGGGATTGATCCGCAAGCGACGATCCATAGGAATGATGCAGCAGCAGGAGGTTCATCCGAGGGATACGCCGGAACAGTATCGACCGTTGCGATTGAGGAATTGGAGCGCTATTGCGTGGACGGCAGTGAGGTGGAATCGGTGGAAATCCGTTATCCCGCGCCGCTTTTGGAGAACGATCTGAGCCTGTTGGATACGCCCGGCATCGACTCGACCGACGAAGCGCATTATTTGGCGACGCAGTCGGCGCTTCATCTGGCCGATGTCGTTCTGTATGTAATGGATTACAACCATGTCCAATCTGAAGTCAATTTCGCTTTTACGAAGCTCCTGCAGGATTGGGGAAAGCCGTTGTATTTGATCGTCAATCAAATTGACAAACATAAAGAACGGGAGCTTCCGTTCAGCGCATATAAACAGGGAGTCGAGCAGGCCTTTCGCGATTGGCAAATCAATCCCGTCGGTATCCTGTATCTGTCGTTGAAGCAGCAGAACCATCCGGAGAATGAATGGAGCAAATTGCTGTGGCTTTTGGAGCAATTGAAACTGGAGAAGGAGCAATTCCGCCAGATCAGCATCATGCAATCGGCGATCCATCTCGCAGGGGAATATCTGCGGACGTTGGAGGCTGCCAACGATCCTGAAAAAACGGCACTACGGGACATTGCCGCCGGGAAAGACCGGACATCCGACATGGAGACGCTCAAGGCTTTGAGAGAGAGTGCGGCGGCACTCGAGCATGAAGCGGAACAATTACTTTCCAAAGGCAAAAAAGACATCGAAGGCATTATCCAAAATGCAAATATCACGCCGGCCAAAACGCGGGATCTGATTCACGCCTATCTGGAAAGCCGCCGTCCCGACTTTAAAGTCGGATTCTTGTTCGGCAAATCGAAAACCGCGGCTGAAATCGACAGAAGGTCGGAGGTCTGTTATCTGGATATCCGGGAGCAGGTGAACGTGCATCTGGAATTTCATCTCCGGGATTCGCTCAAAAAGCTTGCGGAGGCTTATGGGATTACGGGTGAACATTGCCTGGCAAAGATCGATGCCCTGAGCAGCGGGGTATCCCGGGATTGGCTGGAAAAGCAGGTTCACACCGGCGCCGTTTTTACCAATGAGTATACGATGACTTATTCCGCAACCATTGCCTCGGAGATCAAATCGGCCAGCCGCAAAGCGGCATTCGCCATACTGGAGGATCTCTCGCGCGAAGTTGAGCGGTTGTCGAAACAAAAAGCGGAAGTGCTGGAAAAAGAAATCAAGGAAATGGAAGGCCGGCTGGAAGCGGAGCTTCGTCTGGAAGCGATCGAACGCGAAGAGAAGGCTTACGAAGCCTCGGTATTGGCTATTCTCGATATACTGAAATCCGGGGCGCAATCGCTTCAGCTTCCGGAATTGGAGAAAGCCCCGATGAGAGAGGAACAAGCCGGAAATCCGAAATGGGAGGATGGGCATTCGGATTCCGATTTTCGGGATAACGGGGGAAAACGTGCGGCCACAGGGGAACGGGGGAATCTATCCGGGATGGAGCCGTCGTATGCAAAGACAGACCCGGACCGAACCGGATCACCTTCCCCGTCAGGGCTGACCGATCAATTCAGCGCCAATCTCAGGTCGGGGTTGTCCCGTTTGGCCGAACGGCTGCATCGCGCTGCCGACGGGATCGGCGATCTGCCGTTTATGGCATCCGCAGCGGGAGTGCTGCGGGATAAAGCCCGCCGAATTGAGAGCAACGCTTTTACAGTAGCGCTTTTCGGAGCCTTCAGCGCAGGCAAATCCTCGTTCGCGAATGCGCTGATGGGCGCGCACGCGCTGCCGGTTTCGCCGAATCCGACTACCGCGGCGATCAACAAGCTGGTACCGCCTGCAGACGATTGGCCTCACGGTACGGCCAAAATCAAAATCAAATCGAAGGAACTGATGCTGGAGGATATTTTTCATTCGCTGGGGGCCATCGGAATGGAACCGGACAGCGCAATCGGCGAACCGGAGCTGCTCAGGCTGATCGGGTCGCTGGAGCCGGAGCGCGTTCCTGCCAAGGGCAGGCCCCATTACGCATTCCTGAAAGCGGTGGAACGCGGTTGGAAGGATACGGAAGGCCGTTGGGGCGAAGCCTTTCGGGCGGATCTTGACCTGTTCCGGAAGTATGCGGCGGAAGAGGCCAAGTCGTGTTTTGTGGAATGGATTGAGCTTCATTATTCCTGCCCGCTGACGGAGCAGGGCATCATTCTTGTCGATACGCCGGGCGCCGATTCGATTAATGCGAGGCATACCGGAGTCGCCTTCAACTACATCAAAAACGCCGATGCGATCTTGTTCGTGACTTATTACAATCATGCTTTTTCTCAGGCGGACCGGGAATTCCTGCTGCAATTGGGCAGAGTCAAAGACAGCTTTCAAATGGACAAAATGTTTTTCATTGTCAACGCCTCAGATCTCGCCTCCTCCCCGGAAGAGCTCGAATCGGTCGTTCGGCATGTCGAATCCAACCTTTTGCAGTACGGAATCCGCAATCCGAAAATCTATCCGTTGTCCAGCATGCTTTCATTGGAAGGGAAAACCGGCGGGAACAAAAAGCTTGTTCAGGATTCGGGGATTTTGCAGTTCGAGACGGATTTTATCCGCTTTGCTTTTGAAGACCTTGCCGGCTTGGCTGCTGTCTCGGCGAACAATGAGCTGGATCGGACGATCCGGCTGATGGAATCCTGGCTGGAGCGATCGCAAAAGTCGGCGGCGGACAAGAAACGGGAAGCGGAAGGCTTGAAGGAGGCTTATGCGGGCATCGCGGCCAGATTAGGCAGGCCGGAGGCGGAGCGGGAGGAACAGAAGCTGGCGCAGGAGATGGAGGAACTGCTTTATTATGTGAAGCAGCGAATTTTCTTCCGCTTCGGCGAGTTTTATAATTTGGCTTTCAACCCCGCCTCATTGAATGACGACAGCGACAAAAAGACTCGGCTCCGCGCGGCTTGGCACGAGTTGATCCAGTTGGTGTCCTACGATTTGTCGCAGGAAATTCTGGCGACCACCTTGCGCATAGAACAATTTTTAAACGGGATGACCGAGCGTTGGTACGACAGCGTCAGCCGGGAAATTTCCCGAGCGATTTCAGGGTACCCCGCAAGAATTTATGAGGCGGCCGCTTTCGAAACCCCGCAAGTCGGGGACCGCTTGGATGGAGCGGAAATGGACGAGAAGCACATTTTGGGCATCTACAAAAATGCGAAATCCTTTTTTGAAGGGACCGGCAAGCAAAAGCTCAAAGAGGCGCTGGAAGGCCAGGTACTTGAGCAGGTCAATCGGTTTGTCGAACAGCAGACCGCCGTACTGCGTTCCGCTTACCTGAATCAATACCGGGAGCACATCAGCCGTTTGACCCGGCAAATCGGAAGCTCCGTCAAAGATCATGTGGAAGGATTGCTGAGCGCACTGGAAACGAATTCGGATGTATCCGGAATGCAGCGGAAGCTTGACAACCTGAAACGTTTGGCTGATGAAGAATGATTTTCGCAACCAGAATTTATAAGTTCCTAACTTAAAAACCTACCTTTACATGCGGTCGCTCAACATTGAATTGGCCTCGATAGAGGTTTTTTTATATTCATGCATCAAAATTCGATTCAAGCGCAATAATGGCTTTTACACGCCCCACCTGACCGTTCGTCAAGCGTACTTTGATTCCATGGGGATGCCGGGGCGAGTTCGTGAGGATATCCTTGACGATTCCGCGGGTCAGCTTTCCTGTGGGTTGGTCCTGCTTTAGAACGATATCAACCTGAAGACCGGGTCGAATATTGTTACGCACTTGCCCGCTCTCATTCATTCATGTCACTCCTTATCTGTGTCAATAAGCAAAAATTTGCAAATCGCCCGCGTAACCTTTACTCTAAATATTATTATATATGCAAACTTAGGCATCGCGAAGAAATAACTTCCACTAAATTGGTCGCAAAGATTAATTAAACCACTTGAACCTTCGCCGCCAAAAGTGGAACTAATTTCATCGCGAGCCATTATTGGCAATTTTCGAGCTTGGAGGGACGTTTCGCATGCGTTCGACGCGTTTGTTGTGGAGAAGTGCGTGGATCGCCGCGGTCGCGGCGACTGTCTTATTGTTGTCGGGGTTTGTGTATGCGGTTCGTGATCTCATGAATCCGTCCCCGTCGACGGCTGTTCCTCCCCCGAAAGCGACGGCTCCAGCCGCTGATCCGGTGAAACAGAACAAAATTCAAATTGTCGCCTTGGGAGACTCGTTGACCAAAGGCATGGGGGATGTCTCAGGCAACGGCTATGTCCAGGATGTTAAGCGGCTTTTGGCGAAGGATACCGGCAAGTCGGCATATGTAATCAGCAACCTGGGTGTTAACGGATACCGTTCGGACCAGCTGCTGGCTGATTTAAACACGAAACCGTTTCTGACCGACTTGCTGAAGCGGGCTAACCTCATCCTGCTGACCATTGGTGGCAACGATCTGTTCAATTACGCCTGGCAGGAATTTAATCTAACGACGAATATCAACCCTGAGGCGCTGCTGCAAAGACTTCCGCCAAATGTGAAACGGCTTGACTCGATTCTGACCAAATTAGCCAAGGTCAATCCGGATGCGCGCATCGTCTACGTCGGTTTGTATAACCCCTTCATCGATACCGATAAAACGGGCAAAAGCTCCGATGTTATCCAAAGATGGAATTACGAAGCGTCCCTGATCGCCGACCGCTATCCGAATGTGACGGTGGTGCCGACGTTTGATTTGTTTGAGAAGAATCCCGCGAAATATCTGTATACGGATCATTTTCATCCGAATCAGGAAGGCTATTTGAGAATTGCGGAACGCATCGTGCAGGCGCTTAAGTAGTGTAAATGCATTTGAATAGTGTAAAGCATCTCAGTAGCCTAAGGGGGGAAGCGGCATGGACTCGAAGCCGGCAGTCGTTTTGTCCGTACGGGATGTCCGCAAAAAAATCGGACGCAAATGGATCATCAAAGGGGTTTCATTCGATATCCGCGAAGGCGAAGTATTCGGGTTCCTCGGACCGAACGGTTCCGGGAAAACCACGACGATCCGCATGCTTGTCGGGCTGATTAGGCCGACGGACGGGAGCATTTCCGTTTGCGGCAAGGATGTTCAGCAGGAACATAATGCAGCCCTGCTTCAGATCGGTTCGATCGTGGAGAACCCGGATATGTACGGCTTTATGACGGGTTGGGAGAATCTTGAGCATTTTGCCGCAATGATGCCGAACATCACCGAGCAGCGTCTGCACGAGGTGGTGCGAATCGTCGGCTTGAAAAACCGGATTCATGACAAGGTCAAAACCTACTCGCTCGGCATGAAGCAGCGGTTGGGCATCGCCCAGGCCCTGCTGGGGAAACCGAAGCTGCTGATCCTCGATGAGCCGACGAACGGTTTGGATCCGCAGGGAATCAAGGAGCTTCGGGACTTTGTGCGGCTGCTCGCGGATCAGGGAATGAGCTTGTTCATCTCCAGCCATCTGTTAAGCGAGATTCAAATGCTGTGCGACCGGGTGGCGATCATCAGCCGCGGCCAGGTGATTGCGGTCGGCGGGGTGGATGAGCTTCTGCAGCAATCGAAAGGGCGGGTGCTGTGGCAGGTTGATCAATTCGAAACGGCAATTCGGCTGCTTACCGAGACGCCGGAGATCGAAACGCTCAGGGAGGATCAGGCGGGGGATCTGTCGGAAGTGTCCCAGGCACCCGGTTCCCGGTTGATCGTTGCACAAATGCCCATCGAACTGATCCCCGAAATGAACCGAAAACTGGTGAAAGCCGGTGTCGGCGTTTTTTCGGTGCAGGTCAAAAATCCATCGCTCGAGGGACTGTTCTTAAGCTTGACGGAGGGTGAATCTATTGATTAGCTTGTATCCGCTCGTAAAAAACGAAACCTTGAAAATATTAAGAAAAAAACGGTTTCTCGTGATCATCCTGATCCTGGCGATTTTGATCCCGGTGTTTACCTATGCCAGAATGACCATGGCGGAGGCGCAGCGCAAGCAGTTCGGAACAACCGATTGGCGCGTCATGGTCCAGCAGCAGATTTATGATTATACGAACCGCTTGGGCAGCGCAAGGGTTCCCGAGGAATGGAAAGCGTGGATGAGGGTTCAGGTGCAGAGGCTGCAGTATTACTTGGATCATGACGTCGACCCGTCATCGCCGAACGGGGTGACGTTCGCCTCCGGCTTCATGGACAATGCCGTCTCCTTGTTCATTCCGCTGCTTGTGCTGGCGGTCGCGTCGGACCTTGTTTCGGGAGAACGCTCGGCCGGTACGATCAAAATGCTGTTGACCCGTCCCGTGAGCCGATGGAAAATACTCACCTCCAAGCTGATTGCCTTGCTTTTGTTCACCTCGCTGATCGTGTTTTCCTCGGCAATCATGGCTTATCTGATTTCAGGGGTGGTGTTCGGCTACGGGGGGTGGGATATGCCGGCATTTACCGGCTTTCAGATCAACGGCACGCAGTTGAACGAAGCGAACGTGCACGCGGTGCCCCAGTGGCAGTATTTGATCATGCAGAGCGGGCTGGTCTGGTTCTCCGCGCTGGTTGTCGCCTGCCTCTCGTTGATGGTGTCGATACTGGTGCGCAGCACGGCGGCAAGCATTGTGATCATGATGGCGGCCATTATCGCCGGCTCGATTTTGACCAACATGGCGCAATCCTGGCAAACCGCCAAGTATTTGTTCATGGTGAATCTGCAGCTGACCGATTATTTGTCCGGCACGTTGCCTCCGATTCCCGGAATGAGCCTGACTTTTTCACTGGCGGTGCTGTCGGTTTGGGCATTGGCTTCGCTTATTGTTTCCTATGGGGTTTTCGTGAGGCAGGATATTTTGTAGTGAAGCGTCTGTCCGATGGAAGCAAGGCGTGAATCGGAATACAGAAGCGATTCATCGAATGTTGCTTCCAGCTGCTTATTGGGAAGTGCCTCCAAGCTCCGTTGTTTTGAGTTTCTATAATAAGGTTTCTCAATGTCAAAACTCAAAGCCAAAGTCGCTTATACGGCATCTTCCCAATACCCGCTTTCGCAACAGATGAATGCTCTTAAAATTCACTTAAATCATTTTATCGGACAGGCTCCGGGCAAAACACTTGCATTTCAACCGAAAAACCATGATATAATGCTAAGCATCAGGCTATACAGGACAATCGATCATAGAGCAAATACGTCAAGGGGGGAATCGATGAATGGTCGAGCAGTTGGATTTGTTCTCAAATCCGGGCTTGCAGGAACAGTCGGATTACGGAGCTGACGACATTCAGGTGCTGGAGGGACTCACAGCCGTCCGCAAACGTCCGGGAATGTATATCGGCAGCACCAGCTCTTCCGGACTGCACCACCTGATCTGGGAAATTGTCGACAACGCCGTCGATGAGCATTTGGCCAAATATTGCACGAAAATCGATGTGACCATCCATCAAGATCAATCTGTGACCGTATACGACAACGGCAGGGGAATTCCCACCGGGATGCACAAAATCGGCATACCGACACCGCAGGTCGTATTCACCGTGCTTCATGCCGGAGGGAAATTCGGGGGAGCCGGCTACAAAAAATCGGGGGGGCTGCACGGGGTCGGCGCTTCGGTCACTAATGCCCTTTCGGAATGGCTGGAAGTGGAAATCTTCCGGGAAGGAAAAATACATAAGCAGCGCTTCGAATATTGGATCGATCCTGACGGCAAAGAGCATGTCGGCGAACCCGTCACAGGCTTGGAGGTTGTGGGCAACACAAACAAAACGGGCACGAAGGTGACGTTTAAACCGGACAAGCGGGTATTTCAGGGCAATTATTCGATCAACTATGACTTGTTGTATGAACGGCTGCAGGAGATCGCCTTTTTGAACTCGGGCTTGACCATCACGCTGAAGGATCAGCGCTCCGGCAACGAAGATGCGTTCAGCTATGAAGGCGGAGCGAGCGAATTTGTGAAATTTCTCAATGAAGACAAGCATGTGCTGCATGATATCATCCATTTCAACGCCGAGAAAGACGAGATTGAGGTGGAAATCGCGCTGCAGTACAATGATGGCTACACCGAGACGATCGCTTCGTTCGTGAACTCGATTCCGACGCGCGGGGGAGGCACGCACGAGACCGGCTTCAAGACCGCCTATACCCGGGTGATGAATGAATATGCCCGAAAAACGGGACTGCTGAAGGAAAAGGACAAAAATCTCGAAGGCTCCGATCTCCGTGAAGGGATGATGGCCGTTCTCAATATCAAGATGAGCGAGGTCGAGTTTGTAGGGCAGACCAAGGACCAGTTGGGCAGCGCAGCGGCGAGAAGCGCCGTGGATGCAGTAGTAACGGAAAAAATGACGGAGTTTCTGGAAGAAAATCCGCTGGTCGCGCAGCTGCTGCTCAAAAAGTCGGTTCAGGCGTCCAAAGCCAGGGAGGCGGCACGCAAGGCGCGCGATGAGATCCGTTCGGGCAAAAAAGGCAGAAGCGAAAGCTCCAACCTGGGCGGCAAGCTGACTCCGGCGCAGTCCAAGGATTATTCGAAGAACGAGCTGTTCATCGTCGAGGGCGATTCTGCAGGCGGCTCGGCCAAGCAAGGGCGCGATTCCAAGCATCAAGCGATATTGCCGCTGAAGGGCAAGCCGATGAATCCGGAAAAAGCCAAGCTGGCGGATATTTTGAAAAATGAAGAATATCGGGCGGTGATTTCTGCGATCGGTGCGGGGGTCGGCCCTGAATTTGATCTGGCGGAGTCGAATTACGCCAAAATTATCATTATGACCGATGCGGATATGGACGGCGCTCACATTCAGGTCCTGCTGCTTACGTTCTTTTATCGCTATATGAAAGCTTTGATCGATGCCGGCAAGGTTTTTATCGCCAAGCCTCCGCTGTTCAAAGTAAGCAAGCGTTCCGGCAAAACGGAAATCGTGAAATATGCGTTTTCCGATGAAGAGCTGGACGGGGTCATCAAGGAGCTCGGGAAAAATGTGGAGATCCAACGCTACAAGGGCTTGGGCGAAATGAATCCGGAGCAGCTGTGGGAGACGACGATGGATCCCGAGCAAAGGACGCTTCTTCGGGTTCAGATCGAGGATGCCGCAAAAGCGGAGAGGCGCGTCTCGACATTGATGGGCGACAAGGTGGATCCCCGAAAGCGCTGGATCATCGAGAACGTCGATTTTACCGAGATAGACGAATAAGAAGGTGAGGAAGCGAATATGGCTGAAGCAGAACAACTCATGTCCGCCCTGCTGGAGGAAGTCGTCGGCGACCGGTTCGGACGGTATTCGAAATATATCATTCAGGATCGCGCCATTCCCGATGTGAGAGACGGATTGAAGCCGGTGCAGCGGCGTATTCTGTACGCGATGTATGAGGCCGGGAACACGGCGGACAAGCCGTACCGCAAATCGGCGAAAACGGTCGGGGACGTCATGGGCAATTATCATCCGCACGGCGATTCCTCGATCTACGACGGCATGGTTCGGATGGCGCAGCCATGGAAAATGGGGCATACGCTCATCGACGGGCACGGAAACTGGGGCTCTCTGGACGACGATCCTCCGGCGGCGATGCGTTATACCGAGGCGAGGCTGTCCCAGATTGCAGGAGAACTGCTGAGAGACATTGAAAAGAAAACTGTTCCGTTCAGGGATAATTTCGACAATACGCTGAAGGAGCCGGTGGTGCTTCCGTCGCGTTTTCCCAATCTGCTCGTCAACGGCGTAAGCGGCATTTCCTCCGGCTTTGCCACGGAAATCCCGACGCATAATTTGCGCGAGGTTATCGATGCCTGCATCGCTTTGATCGACCGTTCCGACTTGACTCTGGAAGACATTATGAAGCTCATTAAAGGACCGGATTTTCCCACCGGCGGCATCATCATGGGAGAAGAGGGCATTCGCGAGGCGTATGCAACCGGCAAGGGAAGAATCTATATTCGGGCCAAGGCTGCCATTGAAGAGATGAAGGGCGCGCGCCAGCAAATCGTGATCACGGAAATTCCTTTCCAGGTGGTCAAATCGAAGCTGGTGACCTCGATCGAAAATATACGTCTGGACAAGAAAGTTGAAGGCATTGCCGAGGTTAGGGACGAAAGCGGACGGAACGGGCTGAGGATTGTCATCGAATTAAAAAAAGACGCCGACGCCCAAGGAATTTTGGCTTACCTGCTGAAGAAAACCGATCTTCAGGTCAATTACAACTTCAATATGGTGGCTATTGTCAACAAAGCCCCGAGACAGATGGGGATCAAGGAAATTTTGAAGGCCTACATCGACCATCAAAAAGATGTGGTGACCAAGCGCTCGCGATACGATCTGGAAAAGGCGGAGGACCGGGCCCATGTGCTTGAAGGCTTGGTTAAAGCCCTGAATATTCTGGATGAGGTCATTGCCGAAATCAAAGCCTCAAAAAACCGTCAGGATGCCCAAAAGAACCTGGTGAGCAAGTTTGCGTTCACGGATCGCCAGGCGGATGCGATTTTGGTCCTGCAGCTGTACAGGCTGACCAATTTGGAAATTACCTCTCTGACCAAAGAGCTGCAGGAGGTCAACAAGCTCCTTGACTATTTGAAATCGATTCTCGGCAGCGAGAAGAAGCTGTTGGGCGTCATCAAGGATGAGCTTTTGGACATCAAGAAAAAGTACGGAATTGACAGACGCTCGGAAATTCAGAGTGAAGTGGAAGAATTGAAAGTGAACCTGGAAGTCATGGTGAATCCGGAGGATGTTCTGGTCACCGTTTCCAATGAAGGATATATCAAACGGACCAGCATGCTTTCCTTTATCAGATCCGGCGGTGAAGTGGAGGCTACGGGATTGAAGGAAGGCGATTACGTCCGCTTTTTGCTGGATGTCAACACGATCGAAAACCTGTTGATTTTCACAAAGAACGGCCAGTATTATTTGCTTCCCGTTCATCAGATTCCCGAATTCAAGTGGAAGGACAACGGAACGGCGATCGTGAATGTGATCCCGATTGCGAAGGAAGACCGGATCGTGAATATCATACCGGTCAAAAATTTCGACGAGCCGGGCAAAACTCTCGTTTTCTTCACGAAAAAAGGGCAAGTGAAAAGAACCGACTTAAAGGAATACATGACCAACCGGTCGATCGGCATTGCCGCCTGCAAATTGAACGGCGGCGATGAAGTGGTGGATGTTCTCCAAAGCGACGAAACCAAGGAAATTCTGCTGGTCACGAAAAACGGCATGAGCATCCGCTTCAAGGAAAGCGAGGTCAATCCGATGGGCCGTGTATCCTCGGGGGTAAGAGGCATTAATCTGAACGAAGACGATGAGGTGGTTTCGGCCCATTTCGTGGAAGGAGACGAGGGCGAGATCCTGGTCATTTCCGACCGTGGCTATGCCAAGCGTTCTCTGCTTCTGGATTATCCGGTGCAGGGCAGGGGAGGAAAAGGCGTGCTGACTTTCGAATTCAAGGAAGGCAAGCGCGTAAAGCCGAACGGAAGCAGGCTGATCAAGGCGTTCTATGTGAGGGATGCGATAGAGTTGAAGGCTTTGATCCAACCTGGAGACCCGCTGACTTTCTCTACGGAACAGGTAGCGATTGAAGATCGGAAATCAATCGGCAGACCGGTAATCAAGCTGGAGAAAAATGCGGAACTGATGAATGTCTTACCTTTGCGTTAAACAAAGTGAATGTTCAAGCTGAAAGTGAATCGTGCGGAATTGTTGAATCCGCACGATTTTCCGCGCTTTCTATCGATTCATGTCATGAATTATTAATTATATTAATCTTTATCAATTTACCTGGAAATGGTATAATGAATGGAGTTTAAACAGAGGTGACCATGATATCTTACGGCGGGATGTGATATATTCATGTACGCTCAGGAGTTCTCAAAGCTTTGGCAGAAAATATCCAAGGACCTGCGCACCTATATGGAGACGGAATTGGCTCCGACACTGACGGAAGGCCAATTGAACGTCTTGGAGTACCTGCTGGCGCATGAACAGGTCAAGCCTTCCGATTTGATCGAGTATGTGTCGACCACTCCGGCTGCAGTGACGACACTGCTTGACCGCATGGAAAAGAATGAATTAATTGCGCGGGAACGAGATGAGGCCGACCGCAGAATTGTCTGGATCCGTCTGACCGCAAAAGGCCGCGAGGAAGGAATGAGGGGCAGCAGGATTCGGCAGCAGTTTTTGGAGCAGGTTCTGAACCGGATTTCCGCACACAACCAGCAGCTGCTGATCTATCTGCTCGGAAAAATATCCAAACAATAGACTGTAAGCTGCTTTTACGTACTTGTATTCTTCAAGCTTCCATCTGAACTTATCATTGTTTATTCAATGGAGGCCGTTACATCATCTAAACCACATTCACGCATCGGAGGACAAGCCCCCTTGGTCCTTATTAAATGATGTATGTTGAAAGAGCAAGGATGAACATATGTGTCCCGGCAATTGCTTCTTCGCTCCGGGCTCTCAGCAAAAAAAGACATCAAGCCTATTACACCTGATGCCTTATAATCCATTGTTCTATATCTGCTTCATTTGTTGTGCCTTCTGCTGCTTTCAACCCCAGTTCGACTAACTCATTTTGGGAGTATCTGATTTGACCCGTTTTCCTGGAGTACTTTCGGCAAAAAGCGGGTTGCACGTCTTCAGGAAGATTCCGATACTCGGCTGCGAGACGGTGATGTCGTCAATCTGGACGATACTCTTGCCGCTCATCCGTACGCCAAAGTGTTGCCGTTTCTCTGCTGGCTGCGTGATCACGCACGCAAAGTGAACGTTTGGGGCATGAATCTCGTCGCCCTTCAAGCGGTGCTAAAGTCGGGACTAGAGTATCCGCTCTTTTATGCCGTATGGCGCAAAATCGGGAAAGACGAGACGGGACTCACCAAACTTGATTTAGCACGCCAAATGCTGCTCATGCTGCGCGAGAGTGTCTCTTGTCGCTTATGGGTGGCCATGGATCGCTGGTATTTATGCAAAGATTTTTTCGTATTCCTGATGGCAAACGGTTATGACTGGGTGACCAAGGCCAAGCGTAATACCGCGATGTTTCAGCGGGTCATCGAGTAAGGGAACAGGGAGGGAGCGGTTTGTTCCGGTCACGCCGATTATGCTCATCAAAGCCGTATACAAAGACTTGATGAAGCTCGGTTCGTCCGGACTTGTAGGCATCGCTATTCCCGATATCTATATGAAACTGCCCTACACCGCAACTAACCGTAAAGGGAAAACGATAGAGAAAATGCGCTTCGTTCCTATTGCTGCCGTTGTCGCAACTCGCCTGAAAGAAGACGAGGAAAGCGCCGATAAAACCGATGATGAAAACGAGTCCCCCGCCACCTATCGAGGCGCCTCAATTTGCAAGTCTATTTCGGTCGTTCTTGCCAGAAGGTCTGGATTTACGATGGTTTTCAAAGATCAGTTACCAACAATTGGGGTAAAGTGCATAACTCATGCTTGAAATAGCCACCAACTATTATTCCGCCGTTATTTCGCCTAACGTTCTGGTATTCCCGACGTCCCACCGCCTTAAGGCCCGCAGGGCCGGGTCGGCTTGCCGACTTAGGCGGTGCGGATGTGTCCCGGCAATCGCTTCCTCGAATTAACTTCCGGGACCGAGGGGGCTTGTCCCCCGATGTGGGAATGCGTTGTTATGTGACGTGTGCCGCTTCTTAGAATTAACCTTCAAACAGCCTTCATTCTATACTATTTTCTTTCCTAATTTATGTCCAAATAGTACGATCGGTATTAATACTAGTCCAAAAGGTGCGTAAATAAATACTTCTCTCAATGTTACGATTCCTTCACCAATCAATCTGTAGAATAGATAAATAGAATAAGGCAAAATAATCAATAAAGCTGTAATGACCCCTGGGGTATACATTCTCAAATACAAAGTTTGAGCAAAATGAGTGAATACATGAATCAGTAAAATAGCATTAAATCCTATAAAAAATATGTATGACCCCTGTTCTGCAGCTAAATAGGTTATGACAGTAAACAATACAAACTCAACAAACACTGCTACTGCAAATTGTGATGATGTAACTGTCGAGTACTCACTCAGTATAATGGTTATTCTTTCAGGAACTTTATTAATAATCTGATTGAAATTCTTCTTTATCCAAGGTTCTACAAATATTATCTCTTCAAAATCATGGATCATAAAAACTACCAGAAACAACCATATTAATGAATTCACACTAATAAGATGGGTTGTAATTTCTTCCATGAAACACCTCGATAAAAATGGATTTTATATATGTTTTCGGTTTTCGGCACATGTCATATAACGTATTATTCGCGAATCGCTGGATACCTGGTCTGCAAGTTGAGACCGAGGCAGTAATTACCGAATTGGTTAGATGCATCAAACTTATTATCTCTATCGTTCACTAAATTCAGGGCGGATAAACTCTTTATTTTTAGAGTCATGCTCCCGATGCAATTTTCTCCGAAAACTTTTCCCTCTCTTTGAAAACATGTTGTTACCACAAAATAAAATAAATAGAACACGATTTCAACAGGAGGTGAAGGCCAATACCCATTATCCGCAGAGGAGAAAAGTAACTTGAAGCGTTGGTAGGGCCGTCCGATGATTTGGACGGTTTTTTTGCTCTTACCACATCAAAAAGTATAAGTTTTCGGGATTGAAAACGAGCTTTCTGATTGGCGATAAAACCTTCCGCTGTACGCGGTCGCTCATCACTGAAAATGCCTCGATAGAGGTTTTTTCATCATCTTCCCTGTACCGGTTCTCCTTCGGCGGCCATCGAGTTCACGTGCACATTCATTTCCTTCAGAAATCCGGCAAGCCGGGCATAATCCTTACCGGACAGCAGCGGATCGTTCTTTGCCGCGAGCTCTGCGGCAATCGGCAGAACGCGGTAGCGCATTACTCCCTGCTGCAGATAACGGTGAACGAAGGTAGGCAGCGTCTGAATTCCGGCGATTTCCGTATGGCCTTCGGGCAGATGCTTGCGTACCGTCACTTCAAAAATAACCCCCGTATCCGTAGGTTTATAAGGCGGAGCATAACGGTGTTGATCGGAAATGAAATTGCCCAGTGAATAGATGACTACACCTTTTCTTTCCCGTCCGTCGCTGCCGGTCGCTTTCAGAAATTCATAAGGCTGGACCACGTGCGGATGGCTGCCGAGAATGATGTCGGCGCCGGCTTCGAACAGCTTTACGGCCAATTTCCTTTGAAAATCGTTCGGCTGCAGCTGATATTCCTGACCGAAATGGATGGGGATCGTCACCAGATCTGCGCCGGCTTGCTTTGCGGCGGCAATGTCCCGGATCATTCGCTTCTCATCAATAAGCGGTACCAAATAGTCCTTGCCTGCCGGAATCGGAATGCCGTTGGTGCCGTAGGTATAGGCCAGAAAGGCCATGGTGATTCCGTTTTTCTGCACGAGCAGCGGCTTCTCCGCTTCTTCGCGGGATGCGGCCGTTCCCTTGGTCATCAGCCCACGGGCGCGAAGATTTTCCAGTGTACGGATAACGCCCCGTTCCCTGCGGTCCAAGGAATGATTGTTCGCCGTGGTGATAATGTTGAATCCGGCATTTTTGAGGGCGTCGGCCAGCTCGGGCGGGGAATTGAACTCGGGATAGCCGGTGTATCCTCTCGGATCGCGGTCGGAAAGCACGGTTTCGAGATTTCCCGTCACCCAGTCTCCGTCAGCGAATATGTCTTTGACCCTTTGAAAGAACGCTTCGTAATGATACGTTTTGGATTTGGCGTCATAGCCGGAAGCGATCTCTCTCCGATGCATCATGATGTCGCCGACCGCGATCAGCTTGGCTTGCCGGGTTACGGACGGGGGGGGTTCCGCCGGAGCTGGTGCGGAGGCTTCCGGTGATGGCAGCGGTGCCGGGGTTGTTGTCTCCGCCGACAGCTGCCTGTTATGCTGGGCATCGTCATTTGTCTTCAATTGGCAGACGCTCATCGTGACGCTCAAAGCCAATCCCAGCGCGGCCAGCATGCCTGCTCGGAAATAGAACCGCCGCTGGAACGTTTTCTTATGCATGCTTTTTCCTTCTCTCCTCATTCTTCCGGGAACGAACGTTTTTTTAACGAGTGTTCTTATCCCCGTCAGATGCCGAAATCGAATTATCCGCTGAACGCGCGGCTTCAGCAATGATATCATGCCACAGGAGCCAAGGATACTGTTCCGGCGGAGCGGAAATAAACGTCATCCGTTCCTGCCGGGTCGGATGGCGCAGCGCGACCCGGAACGACCAAAGGGCGATTTGCTGGCCCGGGCGATTGACCTCGGCTCCATATTTTTGATCTCCGTACAGCGGACAGCCGATGGCCGACAGCTGGACGCGAATCTGGTGCGGACGGCCCGTATGCAGCTCGATGCGAAGCAAGCTCAAGCCTTCCTCTTGTCCCAGCACTTCATACTCCAAAACGGCTTGCTTGGCTCCGGCTGCGGACTTTGCCACGACCGAAACCGTATTTGAATCGGGATGCTTCTGAAGATAATGAACAAGCTTGCCGGACGATTGCACCGACGTCCCGCGGACAACGGCAAGATAGCTTTTGGCGAAGTTTCTTGTTCGTACATCATCAGACAAACGGGATGCCGCTTTGGAGGTTTTGGCGAATGCCATAACGCCTCCTACGGGGCGGTCCAGACGGTGGATCAGGCCGAGAAAGACGTTTCCCGGCTTGTGGTGTCTTTGCTTCAGGTCGGCCTTCAAGAGGGTCAGCATGTCCGGGTCGCCGGTCCGGTCCTCCTGAGTGGGGATATTCACCGGTTTTTCCACGACAAGCAAATGATTGTCTTCAAAAATCAGTGGGATTTCGCGATTCGCATTTTGCTTCATCCTATGCCTCCCAACGAGCTAAAATCCCGGCGGGTAGGATGAAGCCCGACTTGGTGACGGGCAGGCCCAATTCGCCTGATGAAATCGATCCTCGATAGGCATCGGCCAAAGTCCGGATCATGATATTCTTCAGCACTGTCGGGGATAACCCGGCTGTGTAAGAGTTAATCAAAAAAAACAGGGGTTGATCGGAAAGCACCTTAGTGCAAGTTTCGATGAACGGATACAAGCTGTCCTCCAGCTTCCACATTTCTCCGCCCGGTCCCCGTCCGTAGGAAGGAGGATCCATGATGATTCCGTCATATTTGCTGCCCCTGCGAATTTCCCTTTGCACGAATTTGAACACATCGTCGGTGATAAAGCGCACTTTGCGCTTGCCGAGTCCGGACAGCTCCACATTTTCCTTGGCCCATTGGACCATTCCTTTAGCGGCGTCGACATGGCAAACCTCCGCTCCGGCATAGGCGGCCGCCACGGTAGCTCCGCCGGTGTATGCAAACAAATTCAGAATTTTGACGGGACGGTCCGCGGCTTGTATTTTTTCAATGATCCATTTCCAGTTGGCGGCCTGTTCGGGGAACAGCCCGGTATGCTTGAAATTGGTCGGTCTTATGTAGAAGGAAAGCTTGTTGTCATAATTCAGCGTCCATCGCTCGGGCAGCTTTTTGGCGAATTCCCATCTGCCTCCTCCGGACGAGCTCCGGTAGTAACGTGCGTCGGCGCGCTTCCACTCCTCGGTTTCCCGCTTCAGCGGCCATATGATTTGCGGATCCGGTCTTCTCAGGATAATGTCCTTCCAGCGCTCCAATTTTTCTCCGCCGCCGGTGTCGATGATTTCGTATTCTGTCCAGTCATTTGCAACAAGCATAGGCATTTCCTTTCTTTCTGACTTAATATCGATTGGGATTCTTTTCTATTCTACAACAACCGACACATAAATATAAGTGCGGAAAACCGATAATTATCGCTGAATCGGACCATATTATGAACAAGAATAATTATTTTCGCGGGTGTATGATGAATGAGCGGATATTGATCGTCGAGGACGAAGATAAAATCGCCAGAGTGCTTGAGCTGGAATTGACCCACGAAGGATATTCCGCCGCAAGGGCGGCTGACGGGGAGCAGGGCCTTGCTTTGGCACTTGATGAAACTTGGGATCTCATTCTGCTGGACATCATGCTGCCCAAAATGGGCGGTTTCGAGGTGCTGAAGAAGATCAGGGAAGCCGACAATTTCGTTCCGATCATTTTATTGACGGCCAGGAATTCGGTTCCCGAGAAGGTGGAGGGATTGGATTCGGGCGCAAACGATTATGTGACCAAGCCCTTTTCGATCGAGGAACTGCTGGCGAGAATCCGCAATCTGCTGCGCTTATCCGGCGTGCCGGGCGACCAATCGGGGCAGGAGGAGGAAACGTGCAGTGTGGGGGATTTGACGGTCGACCCCAAAACCCAAACGGTCCGTCGCGGAGACAAGACGATCGAACTGACTCCGCGGGAATATGATTTGCTGCTTTACCTGATTCGTCATAAAGGCGCTGTGCTGAGCAGAGAGAATATCCTGTCGGATGTGTGGGGCTTTGATTTTATGGGCGATACCAATCTCGTCGACGTCTATATCCGTTATCTGCGGCAGAAAATCGACGTAGGGTTCAAGAAAAATTTGATTCATACCCGCCGGGGCGTCGGATATTTGATAAAGGAACCCTCGCCATGAGCCTGAAAACCAAAATAACCTTGCTCATGACGGTTTGGCTGATTTTTATACTGGCGTGTTTTAATGTTTTCATTTATTTCTTTTTCATTCATCTAACCACGCAAAGCGAAGGCCAGCTGATGTGGAAAAAAGCCGCAACCATTTTGTCCAAAGTGGAAATCTACAACCCGAACCGTTGGGATGATCCCGGATTGCTGAACGAATTTTTGGTGACGGATGAACTGATTCGCATCATCGGGCCGGGAGATCAAATCAAACTCCAAGTTTATTCCAATGAAGCGCTTCTTCAAAAAAAGGTGCTGTTTCGCACAAAGAATCATTTGGAAGTGCTGAAGGACGGGGAAAATCGGATGATTTTCGTGCAGGTTCCGATTCAGGTCAACAATGAGCTGGTCGGCATGCTGGAAATCGGGCATCTGCTGAATATTTTGGATAATTATGTGGAAATCCTCGTTACGGTGCTGGCGGTTACGACTGGCGGAGCCGTCATTTTGTCGTTAGCCGGGGGATTCTTCTATACACGCTTTTTGTTCAGGCCGATCAAGCATCTGGCCAATACGATGGAGGCGGTTCAAAGCAGCGGGCTTTTCCGGAAGCTTGACATGCATCAGCTTTCACTCTCGGACGAATTGGGCCAACTGGGCGTCACGTTCAACAGAATGATCGGGCGTCTGGAAAAAAACTTTATCCGGCAGCAGCAGTTTATCGAGGATGCTTCGCATGAATTGCGGACTCCGTTGACGGTGATTGAAAGCTATTCCGAGCTGTTGAAAAGATGGGGATCCACCGACCCGCAACTGAGCGAAGAGGCCATAGAGGCGATTCACTCGGAAGCCATCCGTCTGAGAAAAATGGTCTCATCCCTGCTTCAGCTTGTCGATTTCGATAGGGAAGAAACCGCAAACCGGGAATTGGTCGATCTGGTCCCGTTGGTCCAATCAACGGTCAACTCCCTGCAGCATTCGTTTCACCGGAAGATTGAACTGACAACCGAGGAGGAGCGGCTGTTTATCGAGGGTGATGCGCAAAAGCTCACGCAGCTGATGATTATTCTGCTCGACAACGCCATCAAATACAGCCGTAAAAAAATCAGAGTCAGCTTATCCGATCTGGGAGAGCACGTTCGCATCAATGTCATTGATCTGGGGATCGGCATCGCGCCTGAGGTCATACCGCGGATTTTCGACCGATTTTACAGGGAGGATCAGGCAAGGAACAGAAAAACGGGCGGCTTCGGACTCGGTTTGGCAATCGCCAAAAAAATTGTGAAAGTCCATGGAGGCAGCATTCGGATCCGCAGCAAAAAAGCGTTGTGGACAAGCATTGTCGTCACTTTCCCTAAACGGTTCACAAAGCAGGCGCTCAGAGATCAAGACGAAAAAGGATGACCCTGTGACAGATCATCCTGATGAGACGCAGGATATTTTTCATGATTAGTTGATGACGCGTTTAACCTTAACAACGTGGTTTGACCAGTATCCGGAGAATTTCGAATAGGTTACCCCGATTCCTACTTTATAAGTGTGAAGGATTATTCCGTTTCCGGCATAAATCGCCACATGGTCGATTCCGGGTCGTTTGGTGACATCAAAGAAAATCAAGTCGCCTTTTTGGATATTGGCTTTGGAAACCGTGTAGCCTTTGGTGGACTGCTGTTTGGAAGAGCGAGGCAGAAGGATTCCATTTTTTTTGTAAACATATTGGACGAACGAAGAGCAGTCGAACGAGCTCGTTTGTCCCGATTTTGCAGCAAATTTGTAAGGCGTCCCGAGGAAATGGGAACCGAGAGAGATGATATTGTCCGCCACCGAAACAGAATAAGCTGCGTGTGCCGTATTTTCTGTCGAAACCATTATTCCCGCCGTACCGATTGCAAGTGCAAGCATACCGGCAGCAATTTTACGTATAAAGGATTTTCTGAAGTTCATGATGTAGCATCTCCTTTGCGTATTTTTGTTCTGTGCGGCCGCCTATGTTTCGAGTATAGCAGAGACAGAAAATCCTGAATTTACCGGGAAATGCCCAAGCCTGCATGAACACAGGGTTTCGTGAGCAATATTAAAAAACCATTAGATTTGTAAAGAAAATTCCTCTTGACAAACTCTTTATAATATAGGACTTTTGTACCGTTTGAGGGCTTTAATCGCTACTAGATTTGTCATATAATAGAGTGGGGTGATAGGGAATGAGACAAAAAATTGTCGTCATGCTCACAACGGAAGGCACATACCCGTTTCATCAGGGCGGTGTGAGCACATGGTGCGACACATTGGTCACGCAATTGGACGATGTGGAATACATCGTTTACAGCATTTTGATGAATCCTTTCGTCACCCAAAAATTCAAGCTTCCCGATACCGCAAGTCTGATCAAAATGCCGCTTTGGGGGACGGAGGAACCGAGCGAGCATTTGTCGACACCGTTTTCCTTCAACTATTTGGCGAAGAAACGGACTACACGCAAGGTCATTGACGACCGCTTCATTCCGTTGTTTCGTGAAATGATTGAAGAAATTCTGTCCTTGAACAAGGATCCTCACCGTCTGGCGCAGATTATTTTCGACCTTCACTTGTTTTTTCAGGAATACGAGTACAAGATCAGCTTCAAATCCGAAGCGGCTTGGGATGCCTTCAAGGAAATCGTCTTCCGCCATCATGCGGATGCCCGCAACAAATTGCCGAGACCCGATTTGTACTGTTTGATTCAAAGCCTCGGCTGGATCTACCGGTTCATGAACATATTGAATACCCCTATACCTGATGTTCATATCGTGCATTCTTCTGCAGCCGCTTTTTGCGGCATACCGGGCGCTCTGGCGAAGATGAAGAATCGGACCCCGTTTTTGCTTACCGAGCACGGGATTTATGTAAGGGAGCAATACTTGTCATTGGGCAAGCGGGATTATTCATCGTTTCTCAATACGTTCCTCATTCGATTGATCCAATCCGTAACAAGTCTGAACTATGCCTTCGCCGACCAGGTATCCCCGGTTTGCGAATACAATACGCGCTGGGAGCGGAAATTCGAGGTTCCCAGGGAAAAAATTCAAGTTATCTATAACGGTGTTGACCCGAAGCTTTTTACCGAGGCGGCACCTGCGCCGCATAAGCATCCGACAGTGATTGCCGTAGCGCGGATCGATCCCCTGAAGGATATCATGACGCTGATCAAATCCGCAGCGATTGTAAGAACGAAAATTCCGGATGTCAAATTTTTCGTTTACGGCTCGGTTTCCGTCCCCGAGTATTATGAACAGTGCTTGGCGCTTTGCGCGCAGCTGAAGCTAGACGAAACGGTCGTCTTTAAAGGGCATGTTCCGAATGTTTCAAGCGTTTACCACAGCGGAGACGTCGTGGCGCTTACCAGCATTTCGGAAGCCTTCCCATATTCCGTGGTTGAAGCGATGATGTCGGGGAAAGCCATCATTTCCACTGATGTGGGAGGGATTCGCGAAGCGATTGGCAATTCTGGGATTCTTATTCACCCGAGGGACCATGAAGCGCTGGCGGATGGTCTGGTCAAGCTGCTGAACAATCCCGAGCTCCGCGCTCTGTACGGTCAGGAGGGGCGGGAACGCGCCCTGAGCCATTTCACGCTTGAGCGCATGCTGGAGCAGAATTTGAAAAGCTATCTCAAGCTTTCACTTGGCTCTGGTGACCGGCTTGTCCTTCCGGCGGCTTCGACGGACGCCGCTGCAAGAACCGCGCGCCTGCGCAGACAGCGCCTGTATGCGGAACGCGCATATGCGTTTATGCTCAATGGCTTATATCAAGATGCGATCAAGCATTTCCAGCTGGCCTTGCTGGAGGTGCCGGGTTCCCCCTCAGCGCCGGTGCTGTTAATGGAGATCGCTGAAATTTACAATCAGATGGGAGATTTTGACAAGGCTTTTGCCGCTTTGGACAAGCAGGAAATCTTGACCTTCTTGCTCGAAAGCAAATCGGCCTGACGACAGAAACGGATCATTTCTCGAGAGGACGGAATTCGGATGGGAAAAAAATGGAAACGGGCGCTGCTGGGTTACGATCCGTCGTCGGTGTACCGTCATTTATCATTGCAGGAAGCGCAGTTTTCCACAATGAAGAAGAAGCTTCTCGAGCAGCTGCAGGAGCTTGACGATGAAAGCAGCCGTCTCAGCAGAAGGGCGGAATATTTGAAGGAAGTGCTCCCGAATGGGCTTTCTCCGTCAGAAACGGTTCGGCAAACCCTCGGGAACGCGAAAAGTCAGGATGCAATAAGCAATTATGGCTTAACGGCTTCAAGCACGTTTAAGACGGTGTTGTTCGGTTTCAACAAATGCAGTGTCAAGAAGTTCTTCAGACGGTTGAAGAGCCTTCAGGAAGATGAGCTCCTTGGTTTATCCGGGCTAGTGGACGCCGCATGGAAGATCCGGGAGGAGCTGGCGGGGATTGTTGCGGAATATGAGCGTCAGCTGGAGGGAACGGACGACTCGGACACGGAGTTTGACGCTGCGCAGCCGCAGGAGCCGTCAGCGGCGCAGGAACCGCTAACGGCGCCGCAGGAGCTGACCGCGAAACAGGAACCGTTTCTTGAGACGCTAGGCATTCGGGAGTGTACGGATGGGGATGACGCGGAAATTTCGCTTTCGATTCAAAAGATGACCTCGGGATTGGAGCCGGCAGAACCGGAACAGGTGAAGGACACGCCGGAAGAAAAAATAACCGTCCCCGAGCTTGAACCGGTCGCCGGGAAGGTCGTGGCATTCCGAAAGCGCGGGGAAGCGCCGGATATGAGCCTTCCCGTTCAGTCCGCCGTATCCGGCAGCGAGCCGGGCCATCAATCCGCAATTGTGAAGCCGAAAGCGGCGGTTGGTATGGGATTCTGGGAAGATGCGGGCGATTATTTGGAGCAGATTCTTCAGGATACCCTTGCGATATTCAGCACATCTGCCGTGCAAGCTTCGGCTTCGTCGGCCGTTGCGGAGCCTCCGTTGTCCGTTCCGGCATCGGCAGCGCCTTTTGAATCGTCGGTTAAGCCGCTTGATTCCATTCGCGCAGAGCGAAGTGTCAATCCGGAGCCGTCCCCTGTCCAAAGGGCGGAAATTGCGGAAGCCGCTAATGCTCAGGAGGCTTACGATCATTCGGCAGCTTTTGAAGGGAAAAGCAGCCTCGCCGTATCCGATGAAATTCGACAGCTCCGCCGCAAATACATCGTCGGCAAAATTGCGGGTGAAGATTTGCTCGATCGCAGCGGCCGGCTGATTGTCGGCAAAAACCAGCCGATCACCGAAGCCGTGATGCTGAAGGCCGATCAAGAAGGCAAGCTGAGCGAATTGATTGTGAATATGATCATACCCGGACTTGGAGAATAGCTTGCTATGGCGAATGCCCAAACCGTACGAATCGCAGCCCCGAATAAAGAGCGGATGCTGGACGAGCTGCTTGATGAAGTGTTAGGCGCGCATATGCAGCCGGAAGACCGGTATGAAATTGCGGCTATTTTGGAATCCTTCGGCTGGAATGACGATAGAGCGTCCCAAACGTTCGGAGTCGAGGATGTGTTTGCGCTCGCCTCCGATTTGTGGGAACGGAGCCTTGCGAGAGTGCGATACATTCCGTTCGCCAGGCCGGAAAAAACGTCATTTTCAAAGCTGTTCGTAGAACTCGTGCGCACATTTTTGCGCGGCGTCATCTTCGCCCTGCCTATGGCTTTATCGGTATTTTCGATGCTCACGCTGAAGTTCTCGCTTTGGTCTTACGAGTATTTATCCGTCGAACTCGCCACCGCTATCGCCATTGGCACGATCCTTAGTTTTGTTACGGTAGGCGGTTTTACGCAGGCTATTGCCAGACGGGGGTTCTTTTATATTATCCAAGGGCATTACAACATGGCGCGGAGGGTGACCTTCCATTTTATCGGAATCGGGTTCCTCCTTTGCATCGTAATATCCGTCGGATTGTTTGTGCTGAATGCGCTTATCCAAATGTTCCCCTATTCGATGATAGGCATCATTATTTTGTATTTCTTTTTCTTGAATATGATCTGGCTGTCGGTGACCGTCATGTACATCCTGAAAAAGGAGCTTCTGTTTTCCGGACTCATCCTGGTCGGAATCGCTTTTGTTTATGTGCTGTTCGATGTATTGGGCTTGAATATTATCGTGTCTCAGGTCACTTCACTGTTCATTGTGTCGCTCGCCAGCATACTGATTGTCATCCGGCTGTTTCAGCATGCGGAGAGGAAAGCCGATATCGGGATTGAGCCCAAGATGCCGAAAATGTCCGTCACCTTGTATTCGACGCTGCCTTATTTTGCATATGGATTTCTGTATTTTTCCTTGCTGTATGTGGACCGTGTTATGGCATGGTCAACGAACAACGAATTTACAATGCCGTTTTTAATGTGGTTTCGCGGCGATTACGAGCTGGGGCTCGACTTTGCCCTGCTTGTGCTGATTGTTCCGATGGGGATCGCCGAGGTCGTCCTGGCCAAGCTGATGATGGATGTCGAGGTCAGCCAAAAAAGCTACTGGGGGGACGAAACCGCAAAGCTGAACCGGAACTTCCGAACGATGTATTTCAACCGGCTAGCCATCATCGGCGGGATTGCCCTGGCCACCGCGGCAGCGCTGTATCTTGTTCTTAAGTACGCATTCTCCTCCATTGACCTTCCCATTGGCCAGAGCCTGTTTGCCAATTCGACGACACACTTTGTATTCATCGCTTCCTTGATTTCGTACGCGTTCTTATCCATTGCACTGATGAATACGGTGATTCTGTTTTCGCTTTCCCAGCCGTTTTTGGTGCTTCAGTCCATTTGGCCGGCTTTTCTAGGCAACGTAATCTCCGGTTTTTTGTCAAGCCGTTGGCTCGGCTATGAATTCGCCGTATTCGGACTGCTGCTGGGAGCCGTTTTGTTCATGGTTTTGTCGATCAGGGACGTTTTGAAGGTATTTGGCAATTTGGACTATTATTTGTACGCCGCAACGTAACATTTGTTCCAGCCGAGCTGAGATATGGAATTCAGGGGGAGGGGTAAATCGGTGATGTGGGAAGCCAACGTGCTGATGTTTGGAAAGGTGCTGTTTTCCTTCCTGGTCTTATTTGTTTTTCTCCCTTCCCTGATAATAAGATTTCAGAATGAAGATGACAGCGTATTGGACCGGATCTTTATTCCGTTGATTCATTCCTCCGTCTTTATCATTATCGCGGTTCACATCTTGGCTGCATTCCTTTTGTTCGAACCGATCTCGATTATTGCTGCTTGTGTTTCGGGCTTTTTATTTTTTTGGCGTCGCCGGTTGGTTCGCTCCAGCCAGCCGGCACGCGCGCATTAACACGCTTGTACGATATGTCTGAGGATTGGAAGGGATTTCTGCGAAGAGCGGGATTGATGATGAGCCGTTTCGCGGCGGACCTTGGTTCCAATACGGCGAAAGCCTTCGCGCTGATTTCCCGGAACCCCGTTGCCACTTTGATCGGTGCCTTCGGTTATCATACAAATCTTTGGGAATTCGTCAAAGGCATCGATCCTGAAACGCCGGACGGCATTTCTTTTCCGATCCCAAATGTCTTTTTCTAGGCCAAAGCCGGAAGAGGGAAAATGGTGATGCGGACTGCCGGAAAAAGCTGTGAACGGTACAGAGGGAGGACATCCGGGAAATGAATATATTGACTGTCGATGTTGAAGATTGGTATCAGACCAACGGAGTGAATTTCCCGATTGAAACGTGGGGGAGGTACGAAGACCGGGTTCGCGGCAGCACCATGCGAATTCTCGATATGCTGGAGGAGCAGCAGGTTCCCGCGACGTTCTTTGTGTTGGGCTGTGTGGCGCAAAAACATCCCGGGCTGGTCAAAGAGATCCAACGAAGGGGGCATGAGATCGGTTCCCATGGAGGCTGGCACCGGATGGTCAGCCGAATGACTTTGGACGAGTTTGCAAAAGACCTGCGGGAATCCAAAGCGGTGCTTGAAGATTTGACCGGAACTCCGATCCGGTATTATCGGGCTCCCACTTGGTCGATTTCGCCTGAACGTTATGGGGCATTAAGCATTTTGGAACAGGAAGGGATTATCTGCGATTCCAGCTTGCAGCCCTTCCGGACGCCTCTTTCCGGCAACGCGGATGTGCCCGTTTATCCCTTTCATCCGGTTCTGGAAGGAAGAAGATTGAAATTGCTGGAATTCCCCCCGACTGTTTTCGGATGGAATCGTCTGAAGGTGCCGTTTGCCGGTGGATTCTATTTGCGGTTTTGGCCTTCCTGGTTTTCCGTGCATCTGCTTCAAAGGATCAACCGGAACCGGACGGGAATGGTTTACGTCCATCCTTGGGAGTTCGACACCGGATTCCCGCGGATTAAACTGCCTCCTTGGCTTCATTTGGCCCAATATTATAAGTTGGACACCACGGAAGCGAAGGTTCGCAGGCTCATCGACAAGTTCCGGTTCGTACCGCTTGGGAAATATTTGGAGGAAGGTTTGTTTCCGGATTTCGAGCTTGCATCGAAACCGTCAAAACGCAGATCAGGGTGACGCCGTGAACTATTCAAGGACCAACCGCTTCATCTTTCAGTCCGTGGTCGCTGTCGCCCTGCGCTACTATCTGGCTTCCGAAAAACTGATGCTCCCGCTGCTGCTGACCCTCCTTTCGTCCGGGAACACCATCGGCTTGGACATGATTCTGACCGGGTACTACGGAGTTGGGGGACTTGGTTACGGGGCGGCCGCAGGAGCTATGCTCAATGCTGCCGGATATGCGTTTTTTCTGCATCGGGACTTAAATTTGCGGGCGATGCTTGTTCCCTTCATCAAGATGACGGCCGCCAATGCCCCTCCGGCTCTGCTGGTAATGGGGATTGCGGTTTTGTCGAAGCCGGCGGGAGGAATGGCATTTCAATCGCCGTTCGTTTTTTTGGCGGGAATGGCGCTGATCTACGGAACGGTTTATCTATGGATCCTAAAGCGCATGAAACTATTGGAATTTGCTTGGAGGAGATGATGATATGGGGGATACGCTGGTGATCATTCCCGCATTCAACGAGGAAAAATTGATATTGCAGACGCTTCAGCCATTGCTGGAATTAAAGCTGCAAGCGGATGTACTGGTGATCAACGACGGTTCGACGGATCATACAGGCAGCCTCATCCGCGGTTTGCCGATTTATCGGGTCAACCACCCGGTCAATCTGGGATACGGCGCGGCCCTGCAGTCCGGCTTCCAATTTGCCGCAGCCAACGGTTATCGTTATGTCGTTCAATTCGATGCTGACGGCCAGCACGATCCGGAGGATTTAAAACGAATGATCGAGGAAATTCATTGCAATGATGCGGACGTGGTCATCGGTTCACGCTTTTTGGGCAATCCCCGGTTCAATCCGGGTTGGATGAAAAGCTTTGCGATCCGGATTTTTCGAGCGATCATCTATGTGCTTTCCGGAAAGAGAGTGACCGATCCCACTTCCGGCTTGCGCGGGCTGAGCGCCCGCGTTTTCCGATACTATTCCGGCCGCGGCCGCTTTCCCAGCGATTTTCCCGATGCCGATATCATTATTCACATGCTGCTTAATCGCTTTACCCTGCGCGAGTTTCCGATAGGCTCCCGCGAACGGAAGCAGGGGACCAGCATGCATTCCGGAGTACGGCCGGTGATTTATATATTTAAGGTTACGCTGAGCATTCTTGCCGTCATTTTGAATCACAATCTGAACGTACGGAGGGATTTGGATGCCTAGCCTGCTGAAATGGTTCGTGCTCTTGATCGGAC
Organism: Ferviditalea candida; assembly: GCF_035282765.1. Lineage (GTDB taxonomy): Bacteria > Bacillota > Bacilli > Paenibacillales > KCTC-25726 > Ferviditalea > Ferviditalea candida. The sequence goes on from NZ_JAYJLD010000007.1 coordinate 93,053, forward strand.
TGTCTTTTTTCGGATTCGTGCTGTCCCTTCTCGTCCGCAAGAAAATCAACGAGAAAAATACGATCGTATGGTTGGGAAGCTCAATTCTCATCCTGATCGTATCCGCGAACCCCAAGCTGCTGGATGTGCTGGCCCGGGCCGTCGGAGTCGATTATCCGCCTTCGCTGCTCTTCTTGCTGTCGATGATGGTGCTGCTTCTGTTGAATTTATACCATTCGATCCAAATATCCATGCTCCATGATAAAATAAAGGAGCTGTCCCAGTTCGTCGCGTTGCGTGATTCCGGGGACTATCCCGAAGAAAAAACTCCCGAAGATAAATGAAAGATCATAACCGCATCTTACAGGAAAGGCGGTGAACCCCATGTTTCGGTTCGCTGAATCGCTTCTCATCCAACTGCAGGTGAAAGGACTATTGGCAGATACGGGATTTTCAGTATTGACGATAAGTTGGACGGCAGCTGCCGCTGTGCTCATTGGGCTGTTGGCATGGGGGATTTACCAGCGGAGGATCGCCCAACGCTGGCGGCAAGCTTATGAGCGCGCGTTCAGGGTAGTCGAGATGATTAAACCGGAACGCGGTCTGGAAAACAATCTGGATGACATTTTGGAGTTTTTCAGCCAGATCGTTGAAGCGCCGGTCTATGCCAAATATCTCTATATGCCGAAGAACTGCTGCTATGTGCTGAAGGCCGTTCGCCACAGCACCAAGGATTTCGGGAAGGTCGGGCCCTCCTACGGCGGTCTTGCAGAGTATCAAAAGGAGGAATATCGGCCTCCTCTATCCATAGAAGCGGACCCCGTTTCCGAACAGATCCGGATTGACTCGGATGGAGAAGTTCCCTTGTTGACGATTTTGCTTGGGAATGCCAAAGGAATGATCCGGATTGGACCGTTTAAGGGGAAATTAACCAAGCCTGTGCGCCAAGCTTTGGAGGAAATGGCCGGCTTGTTCGGCCATGGCTTGGACACGATTATCCGAACGGAAGAGATGATGGAGCAGGGAGAGATTGTCGTCGCCTCGGGCCGTGCCATGCAGCAAATCGGCCAAATCGCGCGAACCCGGGATTTGACGCTTGATTATATCATCCGCTTGTCCTTTCAAACGATACATGCTTCCGGCGGCTGTTATATCGAGAATAAGGGCGGCCGACATCAGATTCCCGTCGCGGTGGGCTTGGAGCGGCAAATCCTTGAGATCCTGCAAGCGGATGGCCAAACGCTTGGATGGCTTGAATCGCTGTTTTACGAAAAGGATTACAAGCTGCTCAAGCGGGGAGACCCGGAATTTTATCAAATGCCGCCCTATATGGCCGGCATCGGGATGGAAGCTTTGGCCGTTCTGCAGGTGGACACGGGCTCCCGCGATTTCTTGTTGTTCTGGTTCGAGCGGCTAAGCGGTGAGGAAGAAGAGATGACCGCGCTCGGCACCATGCGCCTGATTCACGAAAATATTCAAAACATCATTTCACAGCAGCTTTCGCTGCGGCAATTATCCGCTGCGTACTCCGGAATTCTCAGCGGACTTGTGCAATTGATGGATAATTTAAGCCCTTATACGATCGGATATTCCGAAATGATGAGCCGCTACTCGATCATCATTGCCAAGGAGATGGGTTTGCCGGAAAAAGAAATCAGGGATGTCGCCTTGGCAGCATATTTAAGCAACATCGGGATGTTCGGCATATCGGCGGATTTGTATCAAAAAGAAGGCAAATTTACCGAGCGGGAATTTGCAATGATGAAGCTGCACACAGAGGTCGGCGCCTCCATCGTCCGCACGACAATCGGCAATGAAAATGTCGCGGAGCTTATTTTGTATCACCACGAACGAATGGATGGGAACGGATATCCGGTCGGCTTGAAGAGGTCGGAAATCCCGGCCGGTTCGCGGATCATTGCTGTCGTCCAGACCTTCTTGGCCAAAATCAACGGGCGCCCTTACCGCGAGCCGCTGCCGTTTCACCGGGCGCTGCAGACGCTTCGCGCCGCGGCGGGAGCGCAGCTGGATTTCGAAATCGTTGAGCTGTTCATCGGCTGGTTCGACCGCAAACAAAAGAGCCCGCAGCTAAAGGGCCGTTCCCTGGGCGCATGCTGGGAAATGTGCTGCGTTCCGAAGAACGTTTGCGAGCAATGTCCGGCATACCTGCGGACCGATGTGAATTGCTGGGAAGCGGAAGGCAACAACTGCCGGGCGCACGGCAAAGCGTGCGAAACCTGCTTTGTCCGCACGGAGTATGTTTACCGGAGCGAAAGAACATAAGGCCGAAACGGGGCGAGGATGAATCGCTCGATCAAGGGAGGGACAACTGTGAATCGTCAAACGGAGCTGCGGCATGCCCGTTCATTTCAAGTGTATTATGGTTACGGGGAAGAAGAGCGTCTGAAGGAATACGATCTTGTCGTCGTCGATCCTGCGGGGCATACACCGGACGGGCTAGAACGGCTTTTTCAGGCTGGGACGCTGGTGATTGCTTATGTCAGCATCATGGAAATCCGCCCAGAGGACCCGTTTTTTTCGCTGCTGGGAGAATCGGATTGGCTGCGCATGAACGGATCGCCCGTCATGAACGAAGCATTCGGCACGCGATTGCTCGATTTGCGTTCCAATCGTTGGTCGGGGCTGCTGCATCACCGGATCGGACAGCTTCTGGCGCAGGCACGCTACGACGGCATATTTCTGGATACGCTGGGCGATCTGGAATGGCCCGCTCTGCCACCGGCTGTCCGGGACAACCAGCTTCAGGCGGCGGTCGGCTTGATCAAGGGGATCAGATCGGTATTTCCCGACCACCTGCTGATTCAAAACAACGGATTGGAAAGGCTTTGTCTGACAACCTCGGAATGGATAGATGCCGTTTGCTGGGAAAACCCGCTGTTTTTTGAACCGCATATGGCATGGAGCAGCTCCACGGCCGACAGATTAAGCGGGCTGTGCCGCAGCAAGCCGCTGCGTGTGCTTTTATTGTTTGAGCAAGGGCCGGAGGCGGAGCGCTCGCTGCCGATTGCTGATCAGTATGCCGAGGCGAAAGATTGGCTGATCTGCACCGCGGGTCGGAATTACATCAACATTTGAAGCGGGGCGATAGATTGAGAGATATCCAGAGACGCCTGATCCTCAGATTGCTGATTGGCTCCGTTCTGTTATCCGTTGTGTTGGTGGAGCAGTTTATTATTTGCAGACGGAGAAATTGGATCGATACGTGCTGAAATTGGCCGCCCGCGAATCGGGACAAGTGATCCCGGATTGTAAAACCGCGGTCAATAAGCCGACGCCCGTACATTTGGAAGCATTGAATGCAAAAAGCGCAGCATTGACGCAAAATCATTATGCGGACGATTACAAACGGGTGGAAGCGTCTTCAAGGAGCTTGTCAAAACCTATTTCTTTGACCGCTAAAAACCGGGAGTCTGCGGCAGCGCGGCTCTACGATGATTATCCACCCGCAACCGGCGGAAACATCGCAATTTCATCCTCGGGGCCAAACTTGGTTTCAAGGCCCATTGCATGGCGGATGCTTTTGCCGTTGATAAAAATTTGCACATGGGGCTTCAGTTCGCGGTTCTCTGTGTAGATTTCTTCTGCGAACAAAGGGTGCGACAGGATGATGGCGTCGATCAGATCGCGTACGGTCATATTTTCCCGGAAAGGAACCTCAACCGATTTGTCCAACACGATTTCCCGAAAGGAAGCGAACACTTTTACTTGCAATTTAAACACCCCCATACTCTATGTTATGCTATAATCAAGTATGATACAAAACTTGAGGATTGGCAATCATGAAGCTGAATACGATTTCGGTTCGGGGAGGATGGAAATTTGATAGCATATGCGATAGTCAGAGAACCGATCCATACGGAGGAATTGATCCAAGCCGTCACACATCCCGATGCTGGGGCGATCAATGTGTTCGTGGGGACCGTACGGGAAATGACGAAAGGGAAAAAAACGCTGTATCTTGAATATGCGGCTTATGAGCAAATGGCCGAAAAAAAACTGGCGCAAATCGGCGAGGAAATTCAACAAAAGCATAAGGATGCGAGGGTAGCCATTCATCATCGAATCGGACACCTCGATATTTCAGACATAGCCGTGGTCATTGCCGTTTCCACTCCGCATCGGGATGATGCTTTTACGGCCTGCCGTTACGCGATCGAACGAATCAAAGAAATCGTTCCGATATGGAAAAAGGAAATTTGGGAGGACGGGGAAAGCTGGATCGGCGATCAAAAGGAAATTGTGGCGTATCCTGCCGGGAAACCGGAGATTGGAGGCGGGCAAGTTGATTAAAGTGCTGTTGTTTGCCGGACTGGCGGAAGCGGCGGGATGCTCGGAGGTGCAGTTCGACGGTGAAGCGATGAGGGTTTCCGAGCTCAGGCAGCAGTTGACCGAACGGTTTCCGTTAATGAAAGACAAGCTTTCCTCGTGCTTGGCTGCCGTGAATCAAGATTACGTTTCGGAAGAGTCGACCGTTCATCCGGGGGATGAGGTTGCCTTTATTCCGCCCGTGAGCGGCGGTTGATTGAAGCCGAATGTGAAGGAGCAAAACAATGGACGAACATATAGAATCGAGATACTCCAGACAGCTTCTGTTTACACCCATCGGCAGGGAGGGCCAGGCCAAGCTCCTGCGGTCGAAGGTGGCCGTTATCGGCATGGGGGCCTTGGGCACCGTGATTTCCAGCCAACTGGTGCGCGGCGGCGTCGGACATGTCAAATTGATCGACCGCGATTTTATTGAATTCAGCAACCTGCAGCGGCAAATGCTTTATGACGAAGAGGATGCGGCCAGTCATTTGCCCAAGGCGGAAGCGGCCCGCTTGAAACTGACCAAGATCAACTCGGAAGTGACCGTGGAAAGTTTTGTCGCGGATTTGAACGTCAGCAATACGCAGGAACTGCTGGATGGAGTCGACCTGATTATGGACGGATCGGACAATATGGCGGTTCGTTTTTTGATCAACGACATTGCATTCCAAAAAGGGATTCCTTACATTTATGGGGGAGCGGTTTCCTCCCGGGGGATGGTGGCGGCGTTCATACCGGGAAAAACCGCCTGCTTCCAATGCCTGTTTGGGGGGAGCGCGGAATCGGGCCGCTTGGAAACCTGCGATACGGTAGGCGTCATCGCTCCGATCGTCGATATCGTTTCTTCCCGCCAGGTTACGCTCGCGCTGAAGATTTTGACAGGGCATGCGGATCTTGTTAAGCCGGTTCTGAAAACGTTTGACATTTGGCATGATTATGATTATGAGATGTCGATCGAAGAACCGCGTCAGAATTGTCCGACCTGTCAGCTGAAGCAATATCCTTACGCCGCATCCCGCGAGAAAGAGGATATCGTGGAAACGCTGTGCGGAAGGGACAGCGTGCAAATCCGGCCGCGCGTAAAGCGCGCCTTGGATATGGATGATCTGCTGAATCGTTTAAAGCCGCTCGGACGGGTGGAGCAAAATGGATTTCTGATCCGTTTCTTTACGGGCGATTATCAAATGACGATTTTTCCCGACAGCCGGGTGATGATTCACGGGACCCACGACAAAAAAGTGGCGAAGTCGTTGTACGCCCGATATATCGGGAGTTAGACGAAACAAAAAATAGCTCCCTTGGAAATTGGTTGGCGGTGTCTCCAATTTACCAAAACCGAGCGATTTTTTTATTATACCCTTCTTGCTGTACAGAAGTTCTAAATGACGTTGGGGCATTTCAACTGATTACGATAGCGCGAGGGAATGGGGGTGGGGTGAAGGAGTTTACGTCCGCCTTTGAACGTGTGTTCTCTCCTTTTGAACAAATTCATAAGAACATGACGTTCAACAGCGGCCGTAGCCCCTCCCCCATTCCCGGATAGAGCAACAACGTAATGAAAGAAAGGGTTGGCCCTTGTCATCTCAGACTTTTGGGACAGCCTTCTTTAGTAGACCATGCGCCCGGCCAGAAAATCCTGCAGCCGTTTGGCTGCAGGTCGGTCAAAAAAGACTTCCGTTTCCGCCATTTCAAGGACTTCTCCTTGATGCATAAACAGGCAAATATCGGCCATCCGCTTGGCCTGCTGCAAATTATGGGTAATCATCACAATCGTGGTCCCGGATTCCTTGCGGATTCTGTGGATCACATCTTCAAAAATCTCGATGCATTCCGGATCGAGATTCGCCGTCGCCTCATCCAAAAGCAGCACACGCGGCTGTGTGACGATGGAACGCGCCAAGGCCACCCGTTGTGTTTCTCCGCCGGACAGGGTGTGCGCATGCCGATCCCGGAAATCGGACAGACCGACCCACTCTAAGGCCCGCATCACTTCGTCGTTGATGTCGGACTTTTTCCATTTGCGAAACTTTAAGCCCATCGCCACATTGTGAAAGACGGTGGTATCGAACATGACCGATTTTTGAAATACGAACGACATTTGCCGCTGCTGCTCCAACTGCTTTGCGCGGGACATGCGTCCCCAAATCAAGTTCTCTCCGAAAAAGCGGACCATTCCCTCAGTGGGCTTGTTGAGCACGTTCAATAAACGCAATAAAGTACTCTTTCCAGCCCCATTGGGACCGACGACGGCGGTGATCCTTCCGGCATCGAGAGAAAGCGAGGGTACGGACAGTATGGTTTTTCCTGAGGCGTTTATTTTGATGTTGTCCAACTGGAAAGCAGCTGTCATCGATGGCTTCACCCGGTTTTGTTTTTTTGGAACGTCGCGATCATTCCGATCATGAGAAAGACTTGTGAAACGAAGGTGACCAGCAGCAGCACCAGCCCCAATACCAGGGCGTTCGTCATGTTCCCTTGACGGGTTTCCAGAATGATCGCGGTTGTCATCACACGCGTGCTGCCCTGGATATTCCCGCCTACCAGCATGACCGCTCCCACTTCCGATATGGCGCGGCCGAAGGCCGTGGCGATCCCCGTCCATATTCCCCTTTTGGATTCCTTGATGATCACGGCAACGGTTTGCATGCGGGTCGCGCCCAAACTTTGCGCCGTTTCGGCCAGCGACTTTTCTTTCATATAAACGGCGGACATCGTCAGACCGGCAATAACCGGCGTGGTCAACAAGGTTTGCGCAATCACCATGGCGTAAGGGGTGAAAAGCAGCTCCAAGTTGCCGAGAGGCCCGTATCTGGATAAAAGCAAATATACGATGACGCCGATCAACACAGTCGGGAAGCCCATCAGCGTGTATAGAAATGCCATGGTGAGATTGCGTCCGGGAAAAGTGAACAATCCGATGACAGTGCCGAGCGGAATTCCCAAAATTGTGCCACACAACGTAGCCAACGCGGATACCTGCAGAGATAGGAGAATGATCGGCAGAAGGTTGTCGTTCATGAGCTATACCTTAGCGTTGCTTCGCATTTGGAACAAAGATCGATTTCCCATACTTGTCCTTGCCGAAATCTCCGATGATTTTTTGGCCTTCACTGCCCACGATAAAATCAACCACTTGTTTGGCCGTCCCAGGCTTTTTGGTCGATTTGACGATCATGATGCCGTAAGGATTGAACATGGCTTTGTCGCCGGAATACACCATTTCCAAGCCTTCTTTGTGGGTCAAATAGGTGGCTTCGTCGACAAGCGTGTAGGCGTTCAATTGCCCGGCCATTTGCAAGGTGGCGCCCATTGCTTGCCCAACCGATTTATACCAGTCGCCTGAAGGTTTCTTTACATTCGTCATTTCCCAAATGGATAATTCTTTTTTATGGGTTCCGGAGTTGTCGCCGCGGGAAAGAAAGACAGCTTTCGCTTTGGCGATGCGCTCGAAAGCATCCGCTGCAGAAAAGGCGCTTTTCACTTTAGCGGGATCATCCTTGGGACCGACAAGCAAAAACTGGTTGTACATGACATCCCAGGCGTATGTGCCATACCCTTTGTTCATGAATTCATCCTCACTCTTGCGCGCGTGAACGAGCAGGACATCCGCGTTCCCGTCTTGGCCCAATTGGATGGCTTGTCCGGTGCCGACAGCGACCACCTTGATCTTCACCTTATGATCAAGGGAGGTTTCAAGCGCCGGGATGAGGACATCCAGCAAGCCTGAATCCTGAGTGCTTGTGGTAGTGGCCAGGACAATATCTTCGGCGGACACGGACGTGTTTTCTTTGGCCGAGCCGGGTGTTTGATCCGGTGTTTGTGCTGGAGTTTGTGCCGGTGTTTGATGAGCCGGAGACAGTTGAGCGGATGGTTGAGCTTGCTGTCCGGACTTTCCGCAAGCGGTCAATCCGATAACCAACAGCAATGATAAAATAAGTCCCCATTTTTTCATCATTCTCCTCCTATAATTGAGCGATAATTTTCCCCATATGGGCAGTGTCATAACCTTTGAGCTTATGAATATCCCGCCAAAAATCCGGTTTGCTCAGAACGTCCCACAGAGGGGCGAATTTTTCGTAGTCTTTCGTCCTGATAACGAAGTCATACCGCTCCTTGGCAAGGGGAATAAACTCCAAATCCAACAAGTGCGCGGCGCTTTCGATACCGATCCCGACATCGGCCGATCCCTGGGCGACTTGCGCGGCAACCGCCGTATGGGTAAGTTCCACCCGATCGTACCCGTCAATGGTGGACGGATCCACGTTCAGCTGCTTTAGATGGTAATCCAGCAGGATGCGCGTTCCGGAGCCTTTTTGCCGATTAACCATGCGGATATCGGGATTGGCAAGATCCACCCAGTCGCGGAATTGCTTGGGGTTTCCTTTGGCGACCATCAATCCCTGCCAGCGATGCACAAACTGGATAACGGTAACCTCCTGGGACGGCAGGAACTTTTTCACGAATGGAACGTTGTATTCGCCCGTTTCGTCATCCAGCAGGTGGCAGCCGGCGATCTCCGTTTGTCCTTTGTACAAGGCGAACAGGGCGTCAAGGCTCCCCGTGAAGGTAGGGGTTAGGTAAACCTTATTGCGTTCTTCCAAATGTTCCCTCAGGATCTCTATGCTTAAATCATGGGAGCCGACATAAGTGACAAAACGCAGCCGATGACTGTCTGGGGCATTCAATTTCAGCGGTTCGCGATGGATTGACCGGCTGCCCTGCAAATATGCCCTCAGATCCGCAGAGGTAATGCGCAGACCGCGTCCCACTTTGCTGGCCGGCAATTCTCCGCGTTTGATCAATTCGTAAACGGTAAATTTGGATACCTTCAAAAACGCGGCCACTTCTTCCGGCTTATACAGTTCTTTCGGCATGAAAATCCCCTTTACAGTGAAACGCGCAAATTGTGAACATTTTGTGAACTTTTATCTGATAAAAATTCCTATGCCAATATTTTAAGTGAACTAAAACTAACAAGTCAATCAATAAATATAGTTTTAATGGAAGAATAGTATGGTTTAGTTTGGATAACATGATCTTTGTTCGATAATTGGTTGAAAATTAAAAATACGAGCCGAAGGATTCTTCTGTACCATGAAGAATATTTATAATATATAACATTATGGTTTATTCAAAGAAGGAGGATGCTTGTGAAACTCGGCGGATACAGAAATCATGAGGCGTGGGTGAATTTGACCACAGGCGGCATCGAGTACAGACAGATTAAAGAAGACGATGCAAAGAAGTACATCGGGGCCAGGGGACTCGGTGTCAAATACATGGTCGATCACCAAATGTACAATGTGGACCCCTTGTCACCGGACAACCTGTTATGCATCATGACCGGTCCGCTGACCGGCACTCGTGTGAACATGAGCGGACGTTTGTCGATCGTGACGCGGTCGCCGTTGACCGGAACTGTTACGGATTCGCATATGGGGGGATGGACGGCGGCCCGTTTGAAGTGGTCGGGTTTTGACAATTTGATTTTCACCGGTCGAAGCGAGAAACCTGTTTATCTCTTTGTCGAGGATGGCAAAGCCGAATTGCGCGACGCCTCCGATTTGTGGGGCAAAGGGGTTCGGGAGACTGTCAAAATCCTTCAGGATCGCTACGGAAACGAGACAAGTGTTTTGGCTATCGGTCCTGCAGGCGAGAATCAAGTCAAATTTGCTTGCTGGATCAATGAAAATGACCGTTCCGCAGGGCGCGGCGGCACCGGCGCGGTAGGCGGGAACAAAAACCTGAAGGCGATTGTCATCAGGGCAAGCCAAAAGGGGAACATGCCGGAGCCGGCTCAACCGGAGAAATATCAAGAGGCTGTGCAAAAAGGGTTGAAAGCGATTATGGAAGGCGCGTTGACCGCACCGAGAAAGGGCGGACTATCCGTTTACGGAACCAACGTGCTCATGAATATTACGAATCAGGTGGGTGCGCTCCCGACGAAAAACTCTCAATTCACCTCTTTTGAAACAGCCGATGAAATCAGCGGTGAAGCGGTCCGAGAGGCGCTTTTGGTCAGCGATCCGACTTGCCATGCATGCCCTGTGGCTTGCAAAATTGAAGTCGAGGTCAAGGATGGCAAATATAAAACCAGAACGGAAAGCTTTGAGTACGAGTCGGCTTGGGCGCTTGGGCCGAATTGCGGCACATCCAACAAAGAAGCGGTTGCCTTCCTCATCAATATGTGCAATGAATACGGCATGGATACGATCGAAATTGGAAACGCCTTCTCAACCGCGATGGAAGCCTACGAAAAAGACCTGATCCAAGACAAGATCGAATGGGGCGATGTCGATACGATGATCGACTGGGTCGAAAAAATCGCCAAACGCGAAGGCATCGGCAACCTGTTGGCGGAAGGGCCCGGACGTTTTGCTGAGCAGATCGGAGCTCCCCAACTGGCCATGGTCGTCAAGAATCAAGCCATCCCGGCTTACGACCCGCGAGGGATTCAAGGAATCGGGCTTGGTTTTGCCACCAGCAATAGGGGAGCCTGCCACTTGAGAGGCTACACGGTCGCCAGCGAAATCGCCGGCATTCCCGAACAAACCGATCGGCTGCAGCCGGAGGGCAAGGGAGCATTGTTGAAAATATTCCAGGATCTGCATGCTTTTTCCGATTCTCTCGATCTTTGCAAATTTTCCGCTTTTGCCGAAAACGCAGATCTGTATGCCGAGCAGTATTCAGTTGTAGTGGGCGTTGAACTTACAGGAGAAGACATCATGAAAGTCGGCGAAAGAATTTATAATCTGGAGCGCTACTTTAACAATAAGGCCGGTTTCGGCTATGAGGACGACCTCCTGCCGGAACGCTTCACCAAAGAACCGGCGACGGGCAACGGTTCGAAAGGCGAGGTCAGCCATCTTGACGTCATGCTGAAAGAATACTATGAGGTTAGAGGCTGGAAGGACGGCGTTGTTACCGATGAGAAGCTGAAGGAACTTGAAATTACCGCTTAGGCATCGCGAGCCCTAAATCAAGGAACCCGGGATTGAAGCGTCAAAAGACTTGGCCGAGGTGCCAAGTCTTTTGGTGTTTGGTATTTCACCCTCCTGCGCGAATCGTTTTAAACCGGAATTTGCGCACGATTTCATCCAGAATTTCGGAATTCCCGGCCTGGAGAGTGACATTTACAATAGGAACCTGTGACTGCAGAAACGTAAAGTATTCTTCTTGAGACAAGGTGCAGGTCCATCCGTTTCCGGTGAACGACAACTGAGGCGTGCTATTTTCCTTTGCGCCGTCAAGCTCGATCAAATAGTGAACCAGATATTTCCGATAAATCCCTCGGATTTCCAACGTTTTTTTCGTGATCTTCCTCACCTTCCGCGTTATAATGGAATGAATCAGATTATAATGATTATAGCCGAATAAAGAAGGAGAATTGCATGAAATTTTTCAATGTCAAATCGGTAGAAGAAACGATACAAATTATCAACCAGCATATTCACCCGATCCGGGAAACCGTTGTTCTCCCCATTGATGAAGCATTGGGATTCGTACTGGCTGAAGACGTCGCTTCCGGAGAAGCCGTTCCCGGTTTTGCCAGGTCTACCGTTGACGGCTATGCCGTGAAAGCCAAAGACACCTTCGGTTCAAGCGAGTCGCTGCCGGGATTTCTGCAGGTTTCAGGGGAAATAAAAATGGGCGAGGAAGCAAGGGGAATCCTTATGGACGGAGAAGCCATGTACATCCCGACGGGCGGCATGCTCCCGGCAGGCAGCGATGCCGTTGTGATGATCGAGCATTGCGAGAATCTGGACGGGCTGTTGAATGTTTATCATCAAGTGGCACCCGGCGAAAACGTGATCCGCAAAGGCGAGGATGTGCAGGAAGGCGCGTCTCTGCTGGTCCGGGGAACACGGCTGCGCCCCCAAGAATTGGGCATTTTAGCTGCTGTGGGCATAACGGAAATTACGGTATACCGCAAGATTCGCGCAGGCTACATCTCCACGGGAGATGAGGTGGTTCCCTATCACACGAAGCAATTGGCCGTTGGTCAAGTGCGGGATATCAACCAGATGACGATTTCCTCTCTGATCCGTGAGAAGGGAGGAGAGGTTCTGTTCGGCGGCATCGTCAATGACCGCTATGACGATTTTCTGGAGAAAGCGCAGGAAATGTACGGCAAGGTCGATTTTTTGGTCATGTCGGGCGGCAGCTCCGTCGGGACATTGGACTTTACGACGGAGGTCATTGGGTCGCTGGGAAAACCGGGCATCCTGATTCATGGAGTTTCCATCAAGCCGGGAAAACCGACGATTTTTGCCGTTGCCGACGGAAAGCCGGTGTTCGGTCTGCCGGGGCATCCCGCGTCTGCTATGGTCATCTTTAAGTTGTTCGGAGAACTCATACTGCAGCGCTTGAGCGGCGAAAAATCTTCAAATTTCCCAAATCGAATTCAAGCAAGAGTGTCCAAGAACCTTCCTTCGGACCCCGGCCGTTCGGATTATATCCGGGTGCGGCTTGAAAGCAGGGAAGGGGAATGGTGGGCGAATCCGGTATTGGGCAAATCGGGATTGATCTCGACGATGGTCATGAGTGACGGCATGCTGGAAATCTCTTCTGAAAAAGAAGGGGTTCTTGAAGGGGAATGGGTGCCGGTCATTCTATTTCGTTAGGAGGAACGATAAAAATGCAGCCGTTTGCGTTTACAAGAAAAATCTATTTGGAAGATGTGCTAAGAGAAGATGCCAGACAGAAGCTGCTGAAACGGTTTGCCGTCTCTCCGGAAACAGAATGGATCCCGACCGTGCAGGCCAGGGGCAGGATCACTGCGGAACCTGTATATGCCAACCTCTCCATGCCGCATTATCACGCGTCGGCGATGGACGGGATTGTCGTCAAAGCGGAGGAGACCTACGGCGCGCATGAACATCGACCTTTGACGCTGGAACTCGAAAAGTCATTTGCTTATGTGGATACCGGCGATCCCGTCCAAGAACCGTACAATGCGGTCATCATGATTGAGAATGTGAATGCGATCGATGAGCGGCATGTTGAAATTATCGAGCCGGCTACGCCGTGGCAGCACATCAGGCCGGTAGGGGAGGATGTGGTTGCCGGTGAGATGCTGCTTCCACAGGGCCACCGGCTGCGTCCTGTCGACCTGGGGGCTTTGCTGGCGGGCGGTGTGCTATCGGTGCCTGTCGTCCAAAAACCGGTGGTTTCCATCATACCCACGGGGGATGAACTGGTCGAGCCGAAGCTTGATGTGAAATCAGGGGAAATCATCGAGTTTAACGGTACCGTGTTCGCCGGATATTTGGAGGAATGGGGGGCCCAACCCAGATATGCCGGAATCGTCAAGGACGATCCGGAACGGTTGCGTCTCGCATTGCTCGATGCGGTTGCGCAATCGGATATCGTCATCATGAATGCGGGTTCCTCAGCAGGATCGGAGGATTATACGGTTCATCTGATCGGTGAATTGGGCGAGGTGATCACACACGGTGTAGCCACACGTCCGGGTAAACCGGTCATATTGGGAATCATTCAGGATACGATTGTCGTCGGACTGCCCGGCTATCCCGTTTCGGCGTATTTGGCGATGGAATGGTTTGTCCGGCCGTTAATCTGTAAGTATCTAGGCATCCCCGAACCGAAGCGGGATACCTTGGAAGTCACCTTGGGCAGACGAATCGTTTCCAAAATGGGCTCTGAGGATTTTGTGCGGATGAATGTCGGATATGTGGACGGCCGGTTCGTGGCCAATCCGCTGACGAGGGCCGCGGGCGTCACGATGTCGCTGGTTCGCGCCGACGGCTTGCTCGTTGTGCCACATGATTGCTTGGGCTACGAACAAGGCGAGCAGGTAAAGCTGGAGCTGTATAAGCCTGTCGAGGAAATAAGAAAGGGAATTGTCTTTTCGGGCAGCCATGATTTGGCGATCGATGTTCTCTCATCTTTGATCCGCAAACGGGATGTGTCCAGGCACATTCTTTCTTCCCATACCGGAAGCATGGCGGGAATCATGGCGATCCGCAAAGGGGAAGCCCATGTTGTGGGCATTCATCTGCTGCATGAGGAGACAGGAGAGTATAATATTCCTTTTATCAAGCAGTATTTGAAAGGGCAGGATGTCGTGCTGATCCGGTTCCTGCAGCGGGAGCAAGGCTGGATCGTTCCCAAGGGGAATCCGGAGCGGATTCAGTCAGTGGAAGACATGCTGCAAAAGGAACTGATTTATGTCAATCGACAGCGTGGAGCGGGGACGCGCATGCTGTTTGATTATATGCTGAAAGAAAAGGCGGTTGACCCGCAATCGATCAAAGGCTACAATCGGGAAATGTTTTCCCATCTAAGCGTCGCCGCAGCGGTAAAAAGCGGTACGGCGCATACGGGTCTCGGAATTTTTTCAGCGGCTAAAGCGATGGACCTTGATTTTGTCCCTTTAACCTTCGAATCCTATGATTTGTTAATGAGCAGGGCGTTTTATGAAAGCGAAGGCGGGAGCCTGCTCATTGAAATCATGAAATCGCAGGAGTTCGCCATGCAGGTTGAACGATTGGGTGGCTATAAGCTTGACCGGACGGGGGAACCGATCGATATAAAGGAGTGAGAAAAGGATGAAGGATGAGCAAGGGAAGATTTTCGACCAATCGAACAGGCCCCTTCGTGATTTGCGGATCTCCGTAACCGATCGGTGCAATTTCCGCTGCCGGTACTGCATGCCGGAAGAGGTGTTCGGACCCGATTACCGGTTTCTGCCTCATACGCAGCTGCTGAGCTTTGAGGAAATCGAACGGTTGACCCGTCTGTTTGTGGAACTGGGCGTCAGAAAAATCCGGATTACCGGAGGCGAACCGCTGCTGCGCAGGGATCTTCCCGTGCTGATCCGTATGCTCCGAAGCATAGAAGGTGTAGAGGACATTGCGATGACGACCAACGGTTCGTTGTTGGATAAGCATGCCGAATCGCTGAAAGAGGCGGGTCTGGATCGGCTGACGGTCAGCTTGGACAGCTTGGATGACGAGCGTTTTGGGCGGATGAACGGACGGGGGATCAAGGTGGCGACGGTGTTGAAAGGAATTGAAGCGGCGGCCAAGGCCGGATTCTCCGTCAAGATCAATATGGTTGTGCAAAAGGGCGTGAATGATCAGGATATCCTCCCGATGGCCAGCCATTTTCGCGGAACGGGTCACATCGTCCGGTTTATCGAGTTTATGGATGTCGGGAATTCCAATGGCTGGAAATTGGAGCAGGTTGTCCCCAGTAAAGAAGTTGTCCGCATGATCAACGAGGAAATGCCATTGGAGCCGGTCGACCCGAATTATTACGGCGAGGTGGCCAGCCGATATCGCTATCAAGGAACCGACGAGGAGATTGGGCTGATCTCCTCCGTTACGCAGGCGTTTTGTTCCACCTGCACCCGGGCCCGCCTCTCGGCGGAAGGCGAATTGTACACATGCCTGTTTGCTTCGCAGGCGTACGATTTGCGCAAACCGCTCAGGGGCGGGGCCAGCGATGAAGAAATGCTGGAAATTATACAAAGCATCTGGAACAAGAGAAATGACCGGTACTCCGAAATCCGGTTGCAGAATACAACGGGCTTGAAGCGAAATAAAGTGGAGATGTATCATATCGGCGGGTAACATTACAGGCAGGCGAAGATTAAGGGAAAATGGAGATATGCCGGAGACATCTCCCTTTTCTTTTCAGCGAAAAAGGAACTTATTCGCATGATGCACTTCTAACTGAAATATTTGTCAAACATCAGATCAGCCAAGCGTGTAGCCAGCGCCTGTGTCGTAAGCGTGGGGTTAGGACCGCCGATTCCGTTGAAATGCGTGCTGTTGTCGCCGATGTACAGGCGTTTGACTTGGATGGCCTCGCATTTCGAATCCGTCACATAGCCCATCCGCATCGTGCTTTCCAGATGAAGAAAGAAGCCTGCCGGGAAATCCGCTCTGATCACCCGCTTGGCTCCTGCTTGCAGCAGCAGCTCGGACGCATATCTGGCCAATTGATCGCGGCGTTGTATGGTTTTTTGGCTGGGCGTATAGTGAATGACCGGAATCGGGCCATGCTCATCCTGGAGCGTCGGATCGACCGTCACCCGGTTTCGGTAAAGCGTTTCGTCATCCGCAAGAATCAGCATGCTCATCGTGTTGCGGTAACTCAACATCAATTCCTTCAACTCCGGCCCGACCACCCGGCCGCGGATGTTCCAGGGCTCTCCGGGTTCAGGCATTCGAGCGGCATCATATCCCGTCCCGCTGAAGCCGTAGGTCATAAATGCGAACAACCCCGGACTCACGCCGGACACCTGAAAGCAGCCGAGTCCCGGATAATCGATTCTGGCTCCTGCCGTATGGCCGACGAACGGGTTCACATTCGGTGTTCCAAGTATGCGGAGCAGATCTTTTTCCTCGAAAACCCCCGATACCCAATCAAGATAATGATGGGTCATTCCCCTGCCTACCCACGGATTGTACGGCAATTGCGAGTTAATCCAAAGCCGTGGAGTTTCAATGCAGCCTGCCGCCATCACGACAGCTTTGGCAAGCAGTTCTCCTGTTTCTCCGGTCCACGTGTCCCGGAATCGGACGCCCACTGCGCGGAGACCTTCCTTCGGATCCATTTCCGTCAAGATTTTGGTCGTGAACGAATTCGGACGGATTGCGACGTTTCCGGTTTTGAGAGCCAAAGGAACATAACTGACCAGCGTCCCCCGTTTGGCTATCTTGTCTACCGAGGGTCCAACCGGACATCCATTGACGCAGTGCCCGGCCAACGTACACCCTTCCATGCTGGAAAGCTGGTCAATCGAGTAATTGGGATCGGTGAAATGAGGGTTGGGAGGAAGGATCGCGTTCGGCATGGGCCGGTATCCGGGTGTGACGACATCCAGTGTCGGGATCAGGGACCAGCCCGCTTTTTTCGCCCCGAAGTAAAACAGCTCCTCCTTAGAGGTTGTCGGTGAGAATTGGACCGGCAGCGTGGCTTCGACTTTTTCGTAATAGGGGATCAATTCCCGATAGGAAATTGGCCAAATTTGATCAATGGCCGACGGAAAAGCCCTGGGGGAGTTTGCCCAGTAATGCTGGGTGGTGCCTCCGACTCCGGACAGCTGCCAAATATCGCCGGCCTGACGCATAATCCGGTGCCAAGGGGGGCGGCGGCGGTCGGCCGGTCCAAACCGAAACCTTCCGGAAACGACATCGTTCATGTTTTCTTCATAGGTGTTGTATTGTTTTTTATAGAGAGCCACATCCAAATCAAGCGGACTGCTGCTCCACTCCCCGCCGCGCCGGACGTTGGGTTCCGGCCACTTTTTGTTGCCGTACCAGGGACCGGCCTCGAGCACCAGCACTTTGAGCCCTTTTTCTCCGAGCTCTTTGGCTGCCACGGCTCCGCCACCGCCGGACCCGATCACGATCACATCGGCATCAATGTTGTACATCCGGGGTTCCTCCTTCTTTGCGGTCGATGCGCAGCACAAACCCGCGCAGATCGCGATAACCGCGGGATACTCCGGGATAACCGACCTGCAGCCAGCCAAGCGGAAAATGCTCCAGCCTTCGCCAGTCGGGAGGCGCAAGCCGGGTTGATCCGTATCCCGACCATTCGGAATAAAAGCCGAACATAGTCGATCGATTCAAGTAATCAATGATGAATTTCACATAGCCTCCATTATTTCGATACGGGTCAGGCAGGGCGCCCAGATCCACTTCAAGCCGCTCCAGCATGGACAGCACGCGAATTCTGTCGCCGGGTGAAAGAGCCGCAAACGGAGTTTCTCCGCTTGCTGAATAAAGGTAAGGAGGCTTTGTTCCGCCTGCGGCGGCAAATTGAAGCGCAGCGTTATCGAGCATTCGGGCTGTAGCGGGAGCCAGCGGAATAACAGTCGGGTTCAATCCGAATAAAAGTGAAAGTGTATGATCCATCTCCCAAATCAGATATTCATGAACATTAAACTCCGCCGCACCCGCCGTTTGCTCCGCGCCATAAACGGATAACTCCGGCGTTCGGGGCACAATCGCTTCCACAAGCGCCCGAAAAGTTGCGGCAGTATGCGAATCTGTCAGGGGCTGCTGCGTACCGGTGTCATACATATGCGCACCCTCCTTCTAACGTATGCTAAAGTATTACTATGTTATTGAAGGATCTTGTATTCCCGCGAAAGAATGGCACTTTTTTGACAATAAGAGGGTTCTTTTCAATTGTATATTATGATAATTTGGAATTATCAAATAATAATTCCGTTATTTATTCGTGGGGTGAATCTGCGCTGTGAAGAATGACAAAATCACGGAACCCGATTATGATGCGGTCTTGGAATTGGAATCGGTCCGGAAGTTGAATCTCGAGCTGGATTCCATCATTAATAATTCTTATGACGGAATTTGGGTGATGGATGGAAACGGATTAACCTTGAGAGTCAACAAGACGTACGAGAAATTTTCCGGAATCCGTATACAGGAGGTTTTAGGCAGAAACATTCACGATCTTGTTTCGGAGGGATACTTTTCCGATTCCGCGGCAATCCATGTATTGAAAGAAAAAAGACCGGTCACGATCATACATGAAATCAAAACAGGCAAAAAGGCGATGGTCACGGCTTCGCCGATCTTTGACGAGCACGGAGAAATTTGGAGAATTGTAGCCAATGTTCGCGATATTACGGAACTCATCGGGCTGAAGGAGAAGCTTGAAGCGATTGAAGCGGAATCGCGGAGATATCAGGAGGAGCTCGAACAGCTGAAAAGGACCCGGTTGGTCAGCGAGGAGATGATATCCGTCAGCAGCAGCATGAAAATCGTGCTGGAAGCGGCAAATCGGGTGGCCGGCGTCGATTCCACCGTTTTGGTCCTGGGTGAATCGGGTGTGGGAAAAGGGGTTTTGGCCAAGCTTATCCACCAGGCGAGCAAGCGTCAAACCGGGCCGATGATCACGATCAACTGCGCCGCTTTACCGGAGAGTCTGCTGGAATCCGAGCTGTTCGGGTATGAGAAAGGAACGTTCACGGGCGCATTGAAAGAAGGCAAGCAAGGCCTAATTGAATTGGCCGATAAAGGAACACTGTTTCTCGATGAAATTGCCGAATTGCCCCTGCATCTGCAAACCAAGCTGCTTCAGGTGATTCAGGACCAGAAATTTTACCGGTTGGGCGGAAGAAAGACGATCGATATCGATGTGCGGATCATTGCAGCGACCAACCGCGATCTTTTGCAGATGGTGAGGGAGGGGCGGTTTCGGGAGGACTTGTATTACCGTCTGCATGTCGTTCCGATCACGATACCTCCGCTCCGCGAAAGAAAGGATGATATCCTGCCGTTGAGCCTCTATTTTTTGCAAAAATTCAATCAGAAATACGGATACGCCAAAAAAATCCCCACAGAAGTCGCTGACTTTCTAACTTCATACGAATGGCCGGGCAATGTCAGGGAATTGGAGAATTTGATCGAAAGACTCGTGGTCATGTCCGGAGCCAATACAATTGCCCTTATGGAACTGCCGAAGGCCATCTTAAAGGATCAACTGAGATTAAAGGCTTTACCGGATTCAAATGCTCAGGTGCATCCGGATCATTATCTCATCTCCGTATCCAAGCAATCAACCTTCAAAGCCGCGCTGGAAGAGCTTGAAAAGCAATTGATTATGAACGCTTTACACGAACACGGCAGCTGCCGCCGAGCCGCGCTCCATCTTGGCATGCATCATTCCACTCTCGCGCGAAAATGCAAACAGTACGAAATCATCCTTGCCTGATCCGATCAGGACAAAAGATGCGGTGCAAAAATGCGCCGCGTTGCATAAATGCACCGCGAAATCGGCTTCGTGGTGCTTTTTTGTTGCAAAATTCCGCCGGCAGAAATAGAAAATGCTGAAAGATGATAAAGTTTCAACTCATTCAAATTTGGCATTAAATTTGCAAGTTATTCAAAGGCGCGGAATCATTTTCATTTAACGATGAAGGAGGACGAATCCACGTGAATGAACGCGACGAACTAACCTATGAAGATTTATTGCAGATCATCCGGATCATTGATTCATCCGCGAATTGTACCTATTTTCATTTGAAGCTTGGCGATATCGATATCGAAATCGAGAAAAGAGACGAGTCAGCCGGGCCAATGCGGAACCGGACTGACGCGGATGCTGCGTCTTCCGGGAAGATGTCGGAAGCCTGCGCGGCTTCTGCTGAAAGGACGGAACCGCCCCGCAAGGGTACGGTTTCAGGCGAATCTAAAACCGCTGAAGCTGCAGAGCAAACAGCCGATGAAACAGTCACCCCGTTACTACCTGAGGAAGGCTTCAAAGTCAAGGCTCCAATGGTCGGTTTATTCTACCGCTGTCCGGAGCCGGGGGCACCGCCTTTTGTGGAGGTAGGGCAGCGTGTCAGCAAGGAGGATACCGTCTGTCTTATTGAAGTGATGAAGCTGTTTACTTCGATTAAAGCGGGCTGCGATGGCATCGTGTCGCAGATTTTGGCCGAGGATGGGCTCCCGGTAGAGTACGGGCAGACGCTGATCGTCATTGAGCCAAAGGTTGATGAGGATTGAGAGAGGCTCTAAGCCAATTTTTAAAGCCTATTTTGAGAAAAAGGGGTTTTGTCGCCGAATGAATCATAACAGCCAGGTGGAGAAGTCATTAGCAGCCTTATTAAAGCCGGAGAGCATTGCAATTGCGGGGGCTTCGGCTGATCGGGGAAAAATCGGCTCGCTGCCGCTCCAGTTTTTGAAGAAGCACAGTTTTTCGGGAAGGGTTTACCCGATTAATCCGAATGCTGAGGAGATTGAGGGCTGGAAATGTTATTCCTCCGTTTCCGATGTACCGGATCCGATTGATTTGCTCGTGATTGCTGTAAGCGCTTCCCGGATACCGGATATTTTGAATGATTGCAGGGAGGGTCAGGTGAAGTCGGCGCTTATTTTGTCATCCGGCTTTGCGGAGACAGGGAAGGCCGGAGCCGAACGGCAGCAGCAGCTTCTAGCTCTTGCAGGGGCGAAAGGCATCCGGTTTGTCGGACCGAATTCAGTCGGGGTCGTCAATTTGTGGTCGGCGGTCGTTCCTGCGATCAGCCAGGTTTTTGACCAAACGGGCTTGAAGCCCGGACCGGTTGCGTTTGTGACGCAAAGCGGCGCGCTGGGAACTGCGATTACCGCAATTGCCCATGAAGAAGGGATCGGTATCGGTTATTTTGTCAGCACGGGGAATGAAGCGGATTTGGATTTCAGCGATTTTTGCCAATTTTTTATCGATGATCCCGCTGTCACGATCATCTCCGGATATGTGGAGGGCATCCGGGACGGCGCGAAATTCAAGCAAACTGCGCGCAGAGCGATTGCAGCCGGCAAGCCGATCGTCTTGATGAAGGTCGGCAAAACGGATGTCGGCCATGATGCCGTCCGCTCCCATACGGGAGCGCTGGCCGGGTCCGATGAAATTTATGAAGCGGTTTTCAAAGAGAACGGAGTTGTGCGCGCGGAAAGCATTGAAGAGCTGATGGATGTTTTGAAAATATTTTCGTGTTATCCCGCTCATTCTGCCGGCCCGGGGAGATCCGGCCGGAAAGCGGCTGTGTTCAGCCATTCCGGCGGAGCCGGAGTTTTGATGGCGGATCAATGTGTCAAGGAAGGCCTTGAGCTGCCCTCCCCGTCAACGGACCTGCGAGAAAAATTAGGGCAGCGGCTGCCTTCCTACGCTTCCCTGCAAAACCCGGTGGATATGACCGCCAATGTCGTTTTTCTGCCTGATGTCATGTGCGGCAGCGCTTATGATGCCGTTCGAAGCGGAGAATATGATGCGGTCATGCTCTGCGTGAATTTAATCTGGCGCCAGGGAGACGCCCTGGCGGAGCAGCTTCTCGCAGAGCGTCGGCAAACGGATGGGATGTTGGGCGTTGTCTGGATTGCCGGGCCGAAGGAGCCCATCCGCAAGCTGAATCGACAGGGAGTACCGGTTTTTAGCGATCCGGTCCGCTGCGTAAAGGCGGTCGCCGCAAAATTGAAATGGGAGCAAAGCCGGGCGCGGATCCTGGAGACGGTTCCGGCTGAGCTTCATGTTGAAGCCGGAACGGCAAGCAAAGCGGTGCCCGATGGCTTCGCGGCGCAGGAAGCCCTGCTGCGCAAGTACGGGATCCCGCTGGCCCCGGCACAACTCGCCCGCAATTGGGAGGAGGCGAAGGAGGCTGCGGGAAGGCTGGCATACCCTATAGCGTTGAAGCTGATTGCGCCCGGCCTGCTGCACAAAAGCGATATCGGGGGCGTCGCCGTCGGAATTGCCTCGGAAGCGGAGCTTCGCCAAGCATATGAACGGTTGACAGCGATTCAATTGAACGGCATCCAAGCGGAAGGCATTCTCGTGCAGCAAATGATTGAAGACGGAACGGAGCTGTTTGCCGGCGTCAAACGGGACCCTGTATTCGGACCGGTTACGGTATTGGGGCTCGGGGGGATTTATGTCGAAATCCTGAAGGAATCCCTCATTCGTCCTTCGCCGATATCCGAAAAGCAGGCAATGGAAATGATCCGCTCGGCGCGTTTTTACCCGCTGCTCGACGGAGCGCGCGGCCGGCAAAAATGCGATGTTCCCGCACTGGCCCGGCTGCTGTCCCGATTGTCGGTGCTTTCGGTCGCGGAGCCTGTGCAGTCGATTGATTTGAATCCGATCATGATGCTGCCGGATTCCGCGATTGTGGTGGATTATAAATTTATGTTCGATTCGGGCAGGGGGGAATGAAGTTGGGTCCATTCAAGCGTGTGCTGATCGCCAATCGCGGAGAGATCGCCCTTCGAATCATTCGCGCGTGCCGTGAATTGGGGATTGAAACGATTCAGGTCTATTCGGAAGCCGATAGCGGCTCCCTGCCTGTTCAACTGGCGGATGACCGTATCTGCATCGGAGGCCCTAAAGCTGCGGACAGTTATTTGAATATGCGGGCTATTGTCAGTGCGGCCCTGATCAAAAAGGCGGATGCCGTCCACCCCGGTTACGGGTTTCTCGCAGAAAATGCGAGGTTTGCCGAATTATGCGGGCAGGAAAATGTGAAGTTTATCGGACCCTCGCCGGAGGTGATCGATTTGATGGGGAATAAGGCCGCGGCGCGTAAATTCGCATCGGAAGCCGGTGTGCCGGTCACACCGGGTTCGATCGATCCGGTCGCGGACCTTGAAGAAGCTGTATCGGTTGCCGAAGAAATCGGCTTTCCCGTGATGCTGAAAGCGTCTGCGGGAGGAGGCGGACGCGGCATGAGAGTGGCATACGGCATGAACGAGCTTCGCGAAGCTTTCGCGCGCGCGAAGGCGGAGGCGAAGGCTGCGTTCAGCGACGATTCTTTATACATTGAAAAATATTTGACCGGGGTCCGCCATATTGAAGTACAGATTTTGGCCGATGCGGAAACGGTTGTGCATCTCGGTGAAAGAGATTGTACCCTGCAAAGACGGAATCAAAAGCTGCTGGAAGAAAGTCCGTCCCCGGCGCTTTCCGGGCGCTTGCGGGAGGAAATTACCGAGGCTGCCGTGCGGTTGGCCCGGCACGCAGGCTATCAAAGCGCGGGAACCGTGGAATTTATTGTGGACGAGGCGACAGGGCGCTTCCACTTTATTGAAATGAATACCCGGATCCAAGTGGAGCATCCGGTTACCGAAATGATTACGGGAATTGACCTTGTCAAAAAGCAGATTGAGATCGCGCAAGGAACGCCGCTGGGAGTGAGCCAGGAGGACATTGAATTCAGCGGGCATGCGATCGAATGCCGGATTAATGCGGAGGATGCGGAAAAAGATTTCATTCCCAATCCGGGCGAAATCCAAAGCTATATCCCTACCGGGGGACCCGGAATCCGGATGGACAGTCATATTTTTGCGGGATATCGGGTTCCTCCCCACTATGATTCCCTGCTCGGCAAAGTGATCGCCTGGGGTACTACGAGGGAAGAAGCGATCGCCAGAATGAAGCGGGCGCTTGAGGACATGACCATCACGGGGGTTGCGACCACGGTCCCGTTTTGCAAAAAACTGATTGAGCATCCTAATTTTAAAGCCGGCCGGTTCAACACCCGGTTCGTTGAGGACGGCTTGCTTCATGCAAGCCTTCGCGAATAGCAAGGCCGAGAGCAGCGGAAACGAGGAGGCGGCGGAATGAATTCTCTGCACTTTATCGATGTGACGATGCGGGACGGTCACCAGTGCCTGTGGTCAACGCGGATGACTACGGATATGATGGCGCCGATTCTTTCAACAGTCGATCGGGTGGGTTTTGCATATGTCAATATTTTGGGCGGAGCTGTATTTGACGTTTGCGTACGTTATCTCAAGGAAAATCCTTGGGAACGAATCCGCCTGGTAAGCAGCCGTTTAACGAAAACACCGGTGGACGCTCTGACGAGAGGACAAAGTCTGTATACGTTTGAGCTTTTCCCTGACGATATCGTGGAATTGAACGTCAAGCGTCTTGCCGTAAACGGGATTGCCAATTTAACTGTGTATGACGCACTGAATGACAACCGCAACCTGGAGGCTTCGATCAGGGCGGCGCACCGCGAAGGCATCACTGTTACCGCTCTTATGGTCTATACGATCAGTCCCGTTCATACGGATGAATATTATCGGGAGCGCGCCCGGGAATTGGTTCGGCTGGGCGCCGATCGGATCGGGATAAAAGACCCTACCGGCTTGCTTCTTCCGGATCGGGCAAGGACGCTCTTTCCGACGGTTGTGCAGGAAGCCGGGGAGATGCCCGTGGAGCTTCATTCGCACTGCCAGTCGGGCTTTGCCCAGGAAGTTTACATGGAGGCGATTGAAAGCGGTATCACTTATCTGCATACGGCCGTAACTCCTCTGGCCAATGGAGCGTCGCTTCCGCCTACAGAATCGATCGAGGAGCAAGCCCGCCTCAAAGGTTTCCATACCGGTCTCCAACCGCAAAAGCTGCGCGAGATGTCGGGATATTTCCGGTGGCTTTGCTATCGCGAGAATAAGCCGGTGGGCAAACCGCCTGAATATGATCCTGCTCTTTTTGAGCATCAGGTTCCAGGGGGCATGATTTCCAATTTGCAGTCCCAGCTGAGAGATATGCAGATGGAGCACAAACTGAATGAAATTCTTCAGGAAGCGGCTCAAGTACGCAGGGATTTGGGCTATCCGATCCTGGTCAGCCCGTTTGCGCAGTATGTAATCACGCAGGCGGTGCTGAACGTGGCGCAGGGGGAGAGATATAAAACCGTACCGGATGAAGTGCGAAAATATGCCCTGGGCCATTACGGCAAGCTGGCTGCTGCGCCATCGGAGCTTTTTTTGGAGCGGGCGGGCATAGGGGATCAGAGTCTCCGTATGGAGCGCGCGGGGGAATACTTGCAGCCGGGAATTCCCCGGCTTCGTTCCGGGCTGGGCCCGATCGATGACGAGCAGCTTCTGCTCGCCGCTTTCTATGACGAGGGATTGCGCAAATCGATTCGCAGCGGATCGGATTTCCCGTATCACACTTCTCCATTGATCGAATTCATTCGCTATCTTGATAAAAAAACGGATACCAAACGGATCAATGTATCCTTTGCCGGATGCAAGCTGGAGATGGCACACAGCCGCTAAATCGAAACGAAGGGGGATGTGGAATTTGGAGCAAGTTTGGATTGTCAGCTACGTAAGAACTCCGATCGGGAGACAGGGCGGGGCATTAAAGAATATTCGGCCGGATGATTTGGCCGCAGCGGTGATTCGATCCGCGATTGAGCGGGCCGGAATTGAACCGGCGATGGTGGATGAGGTCGTCATGGGCTGCGCCAATCAAGCCGGCGAGGATAATCGGAATGTGGCGCGCATGGCGCTGCTTTTGGCAGGCCTTCCCGAGCAGGTTGCCGGAATCACGATCAACCGTAATTGCGCGTCCGGCCTGGATGCGGTCAACCATGCGGCGAGAACGATCGCGCTGGGTGAAACGGATGTGGTTGTCGCCGGCGGGGTGGAAAGCATGACCCGCGCGCCGTTTGTTCTGCAGAAGCCGGAGACCGAGTTTGTCAGAGGAAATCGGGAGCTGTGGGATTCCGCGCTTGGATGGCGCATGGGCAACCCGAAATTTCCTTTTCCGCTGGAAAGCAACGGGGAAACGGCGGAGAATGTGGCGGATCAGTACAAGATTTCACGTGAGCAGCAGGACGCCTACGCACTGGAAAGCCAGCGGCGCACTGCGATCGCCCAAAGGACGGGGATTTTTGCCGAAGAGTTGATTCCCGTTAGGTATACAGATCGAAAAAATCAGGAAGTTACTGTTGATCAAGATGAACACCCGCGGCCCGATACGACCATGGAATCTTTGGCAAGGCTGCGTCCCGCCTTTCGGGACGGAGGCACAGTAACTGCGGGAAATTCTTCCGGTATCAATGATGGTGCGGCCGCACTCGTTCTAGTCTCGGAGCGGCGGGGAAAAGAACTGGGTCTTGTTCCTCTGGCCCGCTATGTCTGTTCCGCGTCAGCCGGCGTCAGTCCAAGAACGATGGGTCTCGGCCCGATACCAGCAACACATAAGGCATTACAGCTGGCAGGACTCACTGTGAAGGATCTGGATTGGATCGAATTGAACGAGGCATTTGCTTCACAGGTCCTGGCATGTATCGGTGAGCTGGGATTGGATCCTTCAAGGGTCAATCCGCACGGAGGAGCGATTTCTCTTGGCCATCCGCTCGGATGCTCGGGAGCCCGGTTGGTCGGTTCACTTGTCCATCAGCTGAAGCGCACCAATGCGCGATATGGTCTGGCCACATTGTGCGTGGGAGTCGGTCAGGGGGTATCCACCATCATTGAACGCATGTAAAAAATGAATGAGGGAGGCAACAAAATGCGTGTCATTTCCAGGCTGTTTACACGAATTGCGGAGAGGTATTTGCCGGATGCATTCATCTTTGTTTTTGTGCTGACACTCCTCGTATTTGTGCTGGGATTGTTCAAAGGCTACAATCCGATTCAAGTGGTGAATTTCTGGGAAAAGGGCTTTTTCGATCTTTTAACTTTTACGGCCCAGGCCACGATGATGCTGGTTACCGGCTTTGCTCTAGCCCACACACCTTTGGTTAACCGGGGATTGAAAGCATTCGCCAAATTGCCGAAAAGCGAAGTCCAAGTGATTATCCTGACGACCGTTGTCATGATGGTCTGCAGTTGGATTTCCTGGGGCTTCGGTCTGATTGCCGGCGCAATTGTCGCCCGCGAGATGGGGATTGTCCATCGCGGGAAGATTCATTATCCGCTTGTTGTCGCAGCTGCTTATTCCGGCTTTCTCGTGTGGCATGCGGGCTATGGGGGGTCGATCCCGCAGCTGATCGCTACCAAAGGACATTTTTTGGAAAAGCAGATGGGCGTCATTCCCGTCTCACAGACGATTTTTGCTCCGTTTACCTATATCATCGTGCTTGCGCTTCTGATTATTATCCCGCTGGCGAATGTGATGATGCGGCCCAAAGCGGGAGAGGCGCGGATCAGTCTTCCCGAATCCATTTTGTCGGAAGAAGAACATGCTCCGGCCGCGGAAATTTCGCCGCAAGCCGTGAAGGGGGACATTCCGCCGGCCGTCCGCCTTGAAAATAGCCGTTGGATTACCTTCATTCTGGGTTTACTGGGTCTGTTCTCATTGATTTTCTATTTTGCCGCAGGCGGCGATCTGAATTTAAATATCGTGATATTGAGCTTTTTGACGGTCGGCCTCCTGTTGACGCCCAATACGAAGGAATATCTCAACTCGTTTATGGGAGGGTCAAAATCGGCATACGGCATTATTCTGCAGTTTCCTTTTTACGCTGGCATTATGGGGATGATGACGCAAACGGGGCTCGCAGCCGATATCGCCAACGGGTTTGTCGCCATTTCCAGCGCGAAATCGCTGCCGTTTTGGTCGTTTATCAGCGGCGGCATAATTAATATGTTCGTGCCTTCCGGAGGCGGGCAATGGGCCGTTCAAGGTCCGATCATGATTGACGCGGCAGGCAAGATCGGGGCGGACATGGCGAGGGTTTCGATGGGCGTCGCTTGGGGAGATGCGTGGACCAATATGATCCAGCCTTTCTGGACGCTGCCCATGCTGGCGATCGCAGGATTGGGCATTCGAGATATTATGGGGTATACGGCTGCAATCACAATCGTCAGCGGTGTGGTCATCGGACTTGGGCTGCTGCTTTTATGACAACCGCAATGATCACAACTGCAGCCGTGACAACAGCGAGGGAAAATTGTGATTGACGGGTGGCTGATCCTGATCATTGCTTTTGCTTCGGCTATCTTGAACGGCTTGACGTCAATCGGCGGGGGCATCCTGTTTATTCTGATTTTGATGTATTTAGGCTCGGCGGCATTTCCGTTCTTGTCAATGCAAGCGATCACGACGATCACCATTTTTTTCAGCTTATCATGCGCTGTTTCCGGGTCGCTGTATTTCATCAGGCGGAAATTATACGATAAAAATATGAACGGATATCTCGGAGCGTCCTGTTTCGCAGGCGGCTGGCTGGGTTCGAAGCTTTCCGATATGCTGCCGGCGGCATCTCTCCAGCTGATCTTTTTCGTATTGTCCTTGATTGCGGCATTATCGGTATTGTTGAACAGCAGCGGCAGGATGAAACTCAAATCCCGCATCTCCCTGTATTGGCTTTTGCCGATTGGAACGGTAATTGGAATGTTGGGAGGGATGTACGGTATCGGCTTGGGCTTTTTGCTGCTTCCCCTGATGGTCGCCGTCTACGATATTCCGATACGGCACAGCATCGGTTCGGCATTATTCATTGCTGCGGCCATTACCGTCAGCGCATTATTGGGCAAAATCGGGGATTCCGTCACCGATTATGAATTGTATCTCTTTGCTGCGATTGGCGGGATAACGGGAACATGGCTGGGAGGCATGATCAGCGTAAAAACACCAACGCGTTATCTGCAGGTTATCGTCGCTTTGGTCATCCTGGGAACCTCGCTGAAATTCCTGATCCCGCTTGTCATCCGATAATTTTCATAAAAAATGGGGATTGACCGGAAAGCAGGGCAACTTTGCGGCTGCTGCGGCTCAATCCCCATTGTATCGCTGGTTCAGGAATGAATCTTTTCCCGTCCGTGAAGGGGAAGGGCGGATTGGCGGCCGTTCCTGACGGCCATTAATTGGGAAATAATACTGACAGCAACTTCTTCGATCGTCTCGGAACCCAAATCGAATCCTACGGGTGCGTGCAATGGTCCGCTGTTCAAGCCGCTACCGATCTTCGCGAGCATTTCCTTGGTGCGGGACAGCGGTCCCAGAACGCCGATAAAGCGCGGCCGGCTTTTCAAAGCGAGTGCGAGCGACTCCTCGTCACGCGCCTGATGATGATTCATGATGATCCACCAACCATCGTGAAACTGCGAAGGATCTGCATCCGAAGGCTGCAGCGTGATGTGCGTCGCCGACGGGAAACGGCGAATATTGTTGTATTCCTCCCGGGAATCCAAGACGGACACGTTGAACCCGACCTGGGCAGCTATGTTGACGAGTGGCACCGCGTCATGACCGGCTCCGGCGATAATCAATCGTTCGCTGGGACGCATGGTGTCGATGACAAAGCGGCGGCTGCCGATGCTGACAACCTCGGCCCGGGTACGATGTCCGGAGCCGGACATTACTCTCTGGCGAACCCCTTCCGGAAGCCGATCGGCGTCACCCCAACCGGCGCCGTCTTTGTCCAACAGGACCCGGATTCCCGAGGGAATTTCCATAATGAGAGATACGGGCTGTTCGGCTTGAATCATATCATTCATTTTTGTCCAGAACGGATCAGACTTTTCGACCGGCGCAAGCAAAATTTCCAATGCCCCCTTGCATCCGATGCCCAAGCTCCACAATTCATTCTCGCTCAAATCATACTGTTGCAATCGGGGGCTTTGCTCTTCCATTACCTTTTCGGCCCAGCCCCAAAGATCGCTCTCCAAACAACCTCCGCTCAGCGTACCGAACATATCAGCGCCGGTAGCCATCATCATTTTGGCTCCCGGTTGGCGGTATGCGGAGCCCCGCACTTCCGTAATCATCAGCAATACCGTTTGTTTATCCTGCTCCCATGCGTGATGAATGGATTTGAATACGTCCCGCGCTTCTTGAATCCTTGACATATTGTTTGTCTCCTTCCTTTTGACCCGCTATAGAATTCCTTGACGATAAGCGGTAACGACCGCTTCGATCCGGTTTTTGACACCGATTCTTCGAAAAATATCGAGAACATGAGTTTTGATCGTGTTTTCGGAAAGAAACATTTTCTCTCCAATTTCGCGGTTCGTCAGGCCTTCCGCCATTAATCGAAGTATATCCAAATCTCGGGGATTCAGCGTCCTCGGGTGAATCGAATTTTCAATTCCTTGCTCGATCAATTTGACGGCCACTTTGGTTGCTTTCGGATCCAGGATGGATTCTCCCTGCATGATGGTGCGGATCGATTTGACCAGGTCAAAGCCCTGGATATCTTTCAAGATATACCCTTGCACTCCCAGCTGCAGGCAGGTTTGGACAAGCGCTTCGTCCGCATAACTGGTGAGGATGACGAGGATCGTTTTCAGATTTTCCTGGCGGACCGTTCGGCAGAGGGCGGGTCCGCTCATTTCCTTCATTCGGATATCGATCAGCGCCAGATCAGGTTCCAGCGATCTGATTTTTTCAAGACCTTCCTGCCCGTTTGACGCTTCTCCGACAACTTCAAACTGAGGTTCGTCCTGCAGCATGGAACTCAGGCCTTTTCTGACAATTTCATGGTCATCAACCAGCAGGATCCGCACTTTGTTCATGGCACCCTCCATAAAAGTGGCAATTGCACCCGAATCGTTGTTCCTCCTTCGTCATTTCGCAGAACCGTGAAGACGCCTCCCATTTCCTCCACGGTTTTATTCATGGAACGCAGACCGAAGTGGGAAGTGGGACTATACAGATTGGATAACGCGATATCGCTGATTCCAATCCCGATATCTTGGATACTGGCGATAATTTTGGTTTGTTCCACCGTAATGGCCACGACGGCAGCACTGCTTTCGGCATGACGGTGAACGTTGGATAGCGATTCTCCGATAACTTTGTAAATGCATTGGAGCAGGGGATAAGGGACGCTGTCCAAATCGCCGCGGATAATTAAATCCGTCTTGATTTGGCTGTTTCGCTCAAACTCTTCAATGATCCGCGCGAATGCGGAATTGACCGGCTTGGAAAGCTCAAATTCTTCAGACACCGAAAACAGTACGGCGCGAATTTCCGACAAACCCTTGGCAGCCAATTGACGGATCAGGGTAACGGAGTGGATTTCGGCTTGCGGGTTTGAAGGGTCACCGAGCGACCTTACCAAGCTGTCTACTTCCCGGCCCAAGGCAAACAGGGTTTGGGACACTGAATCATGGAGTCTTTGACTCATTCGTTTGCGTTCTTCAAGAACGGCCTTCTGCTTGACGCTCTGACAGCGTTTGGCTATATCAATCATCATAGCGGCCGATGCGGAGAAGTCGGTCAAAAGTTCTTCGTCCTGCTCGGAAAAAGGGGTGGAACCCGGAGGTTTGGCGAGAAAGATGCAACCCAGAATACGATTCCTATGGATAAGGGGAACCGACAGCAATGCTTCAATCGGAGGATGTTCGTCAGGAACTCCGACGGAGCGGGGATGGTTGGTGATGTTCGATACCCGCAGCGCCTGTCCGGTATGAAGGGGAAGCGAGAAAAGGCCGTGGCCCTGCGGCAGATATTCGGGCTGATTCCACCCCGATACTTTAAAATACTCAAAAACATCCGGATTATCCTGGTTAAATAAGCTTAACCCGGCAAAAGCCGCCCCCGCGAGTTCCCTCGATATATCCACGATCGCTTGCAGCAGCGGATCAAGCCCCAAATCAATCATTGACTCCAATTTGTCGAGTGAGCTTAAAAATTGATTGGATTGGTCCGTTTTTTTCACCGGCAAGTCTCCCTTTTGTTGAAAATTCACTTCCGCTGAAAAAGAAATCTTTAAAGAAGAAAAAAATATCGAGAAGACTCTAGCAAACTATGAAAATTATAAGAAAATTCCAAATGTACCATATCAGAAATATTATAGCATTATAACTCAAAGATTTAAATCGCTTTCATCACATTAATGAGAATGATGATCACTTCCATACGTTTGGGTGAGCAGATTCACCTGATCAGGTCTGTGAAAAAAAAATCAGCGGATATAAAATAGTAATGATACATAAATAATAGAAAACAGATTATCTTTAAAAAATTCAGAAATTATCCGGGATTTTTCTTATTAAAAGAAGGGAGGAAATCAAATTTATGTTTCCAAGCACTTTTGATTATTTTGCGCCAAAAACTGTTGAAGAAACGATTGGTTTGCTACAAAGGTTCGGTTACGACGGAAAGATTTTGGCGGGGGGTCAAAGTCTCCTTCCCATGATGAAGCTGCGCGTGGCTATGCCGGCGGCGTTGATTGACATCAATCACGTCGATGATTTGCACGGATGGAAAGAAGAAGACGGGTATTTGCGGATCGGTGCGTTAACGAGGCACGCTGATCTGGAAAAAGAAAGCGCTTTAATTGAGCGGTATCCGCTGTTGTCCAAAACGGCAGAATGGATTGCCGACCCGCAGGTAAGAAATCGGGGTACGATTTGCGGCTCGCTGGTTCATGCCGATCCGGGTTCCGACTGGGGTGCGGCGATGATCGCCATGCGCGCTGAGGTTGAAGTCGTCGGTCCGTCCGGCGTCAAGCGCGTGCCGATTGACGAGTTTTTTGTCGATACGTTTACGACATCCTTGGATATGGATGAAATAGCTTCGGCGGTGCTGTTGCCGGCGCCTGTCGGCAAGGTTGGCGCTCGTTACATGAAGCTGGAACGCAAGGCCGGCGATTTCGCGATTATCGGAGTTGCCGCGAATGTCATTAAAGCCTATGACGGAACGATATTGGATGCCGGTTTCGGTTTGTGCGCATGCGGGGATATTCCGCTTCGCGCGGAACAGGCCGAGCAATACCTGATCGGCCGTCAACTGGATGACGAAACGATCGAACAGGCATCCCGCCTTGCTCAGCAATCAGCCCGTCCCGCCACGGACTTGCGGGGGACTGCCGAATACAAGCTGGACTTGCTCCGGGTATTTATCAAGCGGGCTCTTCAGGAAATTGCGGCCGAACTCAAATAGGCGCCTAAATCAATCGTATTCAGAAAGGGAGGAATATACAATCATGCGGATAACGGTAACGGTAAACGGCCGGGAATATGAATCGGAGGTTGAACCGCGCACTTTGCTTGTGTATTACTTGAGGGAGCATCTCGAGCTTAAGGGGGCCCACGTCGGCTGCGACACGACCAACTGCGGAGCTTGCACGGTATTGCTGAACGGCAAACCGGTGAAATCCTGCACGGTGCTTGCGGTGCAGGCAAACGGCCAGCAGGTGATGACGGTGGAAGGTCTTGAACAGGACGGCGTGCTGCATCCGGTTCAGCAGAGCTTCTGGGAGGAGCACGGTCTGCAGTGCGGCTACTGCACGCCGGGCATGCTGATGAGCGCATACAGCTTGCTGGAAAAGAAGCAGGATCTGACGGAGGAGGAAATCCGCAAAGGAATCTCCGGTAATATTTGCCGCTGTACGGGCTATGTGAATATCGTCAAGGCGATTCAATCCGCCGGACGTCAAATGGCTGAGAAGAAGCAGCTGGAACAAAATCAATCGGAGGTGATTGGAAGTGGCAATTAATCAAACCGAGCACAGGCCGATGGGAAAATCGATCAAGCGCAAAGAGGATCCGCGCTTTATCAGAGGAGAAGGCCGATACATCGATGATATTTCCCTGCCGGGAATGCTGTATATGAATATTGTCCGCAGCCCTTATGCCCATGCCAAAATCGTAAGCATCGATACGACTGCGGCTATGGAGGTTCCGGGCGTACATTTGATCATTACCGGCGAGGATTTGGCGAAGATGAACCTCGCTTGGATGCCGACCTTGGCCGGGGACGTGCAGATGGTATTGGCCACGGGGAAAGTCATGTTCCAGTATCAGGAGGTCGCCGTCGTCGTTGCCGAATCGCGGGAGGTCGCGATGGATGCCGCACAGCTGGTTGCGGTTGAATACGAAGCGCTGCCGGCATTGGTCGACCCGTTCCGCGCCATGCAGCCCGACGCTCCTGTGCTGAGGGAAGACCGCGAGCAAAAAAACAATCATATTTTCCACTGGCAAGTCGGAGATAAAGACGACACGGAGGAAATGTTCAAAAGCGCAGAGGTTGTGGTCAAGCAGGATGTGCGCTTTCAGCGCGTTCACCCTTCACCATTGGAACCATGCGGCTGCATAGCCGATTTCAATAAGACCACCGGAAAATTAACGTGGTACGTCACCTCGCAGGCGCCCCACGCGCATCGTACGGTGCTGGCGATGGTCAGCGGCCTGCCCGAGCATATGATCCATGTCATTTCGCCGGACATCGGCGGCGGCTTCGGCAATAAGGTTCCCGTCTATCCCGGCTATGTCTGTGCGATTGTGGCTTCGTTGCAATTAGGCAGACCGGTGAAATGGATCGAAACGCGCACGGAGAATATTGCCAGCACGGGCTTTGCCCGGGACTATCATATGACGGCAGAAATTGCCGCCAACAAAGACGGAATTGTACAGGCGCTAAGGGTGAAGACGCTGGCAGACCACGGAGCATTCGACGCTGCGGCCGATCCGTCCAAATTCCCGGCAGGGCTGTTCAATATCGTTACCGGCTCCTATGACTTCAAACAGGCATTTGTCGAGGTTGACGGGGTATACACCAACAAGGCTCCGGGCGGGGTGGCCTACCGCTGCTCGTTCCGCGTAACCGAGGCGGCCTATCTGATTGAACGGACAATGGACGTTCTGGCGCAAAAATTAAATATCGATGCGGCTGATTTGAGGTTCCGCAACTTTATCAAGAAGGAGCAGTTCCCTTATCCTTCTCCGCTGGGCTGGACGTACGACAGCGGCGACTATGAGCAGACGCTGAAGCTGGCGCTGGACAAAATCGGCTACGCCGAGCTGCGCAAGGAGCAAGCGGAAAAAAGAGCCAGAGGCGAGTATATGGGCATCGGCATCTCCACCTTTACGGAAATTGTCGGAGCCGGACCGAGTCATACGTTCGACATTATGGGCATCAAGATGTTCGACAGCGCCGAAATCCGGGTGCATCCGACCGGTAAAGCGATTGTTCGTTTGGGCGTACGCCATCAAGGCCAGGGTCATGAAACGACCTTCGCGCAGATTGTCGCCGAAGAATTGGGACTGAGCGCTGCCGATATTTTGGTCGAGGAAGGCGATACGGATACCGCTCCTTACGGCTTGGGAACCTATGCAAGCCGCAGTACCCCGACGGCAGGCGGAGCGGCCGCTCTGTGCGCGCGGCGCATTCGCGAGAAAGCAAAGAAAATCGCGGCGCATTTGCTGGAAGTCAGTGAAGACGATGTCGAGTGGGATGGCTCCGCCTTCAATGTAAAAGGACTTCCAGGCAAATCGGTGACGATGGATAAAGTGGCTTTGGCTGCCTATACGAATCTGCCGGAGGGCATGGAGCCGGGTCTTGAAGCGACTTATTATTATGATCCGCCGAATCTGACCTTCCCGCATGGCGCGTATATTTGCGTGGTGGATATCGATAACGGGACCGGAGCCGTTAAAGTGCGGCGCTTCCTGGCGGTTGACGATTGCGGTACGGTCATTAATCCGATGATCGTAGAAGGGCAAATTCACGGAGGTCTGACGGAAGGCTTCGGCATTGCCTTTATGCAGGATATTCCTTATGACGAGGACGGCAACTGCTTGGCGCCCAACTGGATGGACTATTTGGTGCCGACCGCTCTGGAAACCCCGCATTGGGAAACCGACCGTACGGTTACGCCGTCTCCGCACCATCCGATCGGCGCCAAGGGAGTTGGCGAATCGCCGAACGTAGGGTCTCCGCAAGCGTTTGTCAATGCGGTGGTCGACGCGCTTTCACCGCTCGGTGTCACTCATATTGACATGCCGATCTATCCTTGGAAGGTTTGGGAGATTTTGCGCAAGAATGGTGTGACTGAATAAATCCCAATGATATGGCATAGGACGTCAACCCGGATGGCAGTCGGTTCATTTGAAAGGAGGAACAAGTCTGACGGGGGCATCCCCGTCAGACGTTATCTATGGATACCGTATGGCGACAAGCAATTCAACTAGAGAATGATTCCTTGCCTTTTGCTGTAGTCACAGTCGTACGCAGCGCGAAACCGACATCAGCCGTTGTCGGTTCCAAAGCCTTGGTTTATCCGAATGGCCAAATGTTCGGATTTGTCGGCGGACATTGCACGCAATCGCTGGTCGTTTCTCAAGCGCTGGAATGTATCGAAACGGGAGAGAGCCGGCTGCTGCTGATCACGTCCGACGAATCTCAGATTCGAGTGAATGACGGTGTGACAGTGATGCCCATGACGTGTCATTCGGAGGGGACTGTAGAGTTGTTTATTGAACCGAAGCTTCCGGCGCCGACACTGCTGGTGATTGGCGATTCACCGATAGCCAAATATTTGCTGACCTTTGGGGAGCACATGAATTTCAATGTCAAGTCGCTGTCGCTGGAGCAAATCAGCAAGTCCGAAGCGCCGGATGTTCATTTATTGAAGGACAAAATTCAGCAAATATTAAAGCCGGGTTCCTATGTCGTGATTGCCACAATGGGCGTTTATGATGAAGAAAGCATTCGTGCACTCGCAGGGATTGAGCTTTCCTATGCAGGTCTCATAACGAGTCCCAAGCGCAAAGCGAAAGTATTGGATTGGATAAAGGATCAGGGGCTGTCCGCGCAATTCAGCTCCTTTATTTCGGCTCCGGCCG
The DNA here is from genome assembly GCF_035282765.1 of Ferviditalea candida. Taxonomy (GTDB): domain Bacteria; phylum Bacillota; class Bacilli; order Paenibacillales; family KCTC-25726; genus Ferviditalea; species Ferviditalea candida. The sequence goes on from NZ_JAYJLD010000007.1 coordinate 130,153, forward strand.
GACTGGATTTGGGGGCTGTGGAGCCTTCCGAAATCGCGATTACGATTCTTGCTGAAATCATTCAGTACCGGAGACAAAAGAAACGGCCCGCGGTCAAATTTGAAGCGCGGATCACAGAACGCAACGAGGCCATTGATCCGGTTTGTCATATGGTCGTCGATATGGATAAAACGTTGTTTAAAACCGAATACCAAGGGAAAGAATACGGGTTTTGCTGTCCGCACTGCCGACAGGCGTTTTTGAAGGATCCCGATTCTTATGTGAAAGAAGTCAATGTATAAATCCGGAATTCAGGAGAGGGGACGAATGCTGATATGAGAAAATACAGTGGAGATTTTGCAATCCCGGTTTCACGGGAAGTCGTATGGGAGTTTTTGATTGATCCGAACAAGGTGGGGCATTGCTTGCCTGATTTGCTGGAATTGGAAATCAAGGATCAAACTCATTTCGACGCCAAGGTGCGTGTAGGATTGGGACCGGTTCGCGGCGCGTTCAGTCTTTCCAACAGCCTGACCGTGACGGAGCCGGGGGTTTCCGCCGTCATGACGTCCAAAGGGGGCGGAATGGGCAGCGGGATGAATATGAATGCCGTCATGTCGCTCGAAGATATTGAAGGCGGGAAAGGCACACTTTTGAAATGGTCGTGCGATGTGGTCGTCAGCGGTCCGATCGCAACGATCGGCGGACGTCTGATCGACGGTCAAGCCCGCAAGGTGACTGAGCAGGTTTTTGAAAATATTCGCACGGCGGTTGTCGAGCTGTCCGAAGCGGCCAACTAGCGGATAAAGGAGAATACCGTGAAAGAGAACATCCATTCATTGAGGGAAGCACTATACGACAATCGCTATGTGGCTGACGATGCCTTGGCGACAGTATTGTATCTGGCGGGGCGCTTGAGGCGCCCTCTTCTTTTGGAAGGGCCTGCAGGAGTGGGAAAAACGGAATTAGCCAAGGCAATGTCTGAAATTCGCGGAGGCAGTTTTATCCGTCTGCAGTGCTATGAGGGTTTGGATGCCGCTCATGCGCTTTACGATTGGGACTATCCCAAGCAATTGTTGATGGCGCGCGGAATTTATGAAAGCGGGGAGGGGCGCCGGCCTGTGAATGATCTGTATTCCGAGTACTATTTGATTGAGCGTCCTCTCCTCAAAGCAGTCCGCTCACAATCGGACTCCGTTCTGCTGATTGATGAGGTGGACCGCACGGATGAGGAATTTGAAGCGCTGCTGCTGGAATTTTTGGCGGAGTTTCAAATCACGATTCCGGAATTAGGGACGTTTCGAGCCGATGATCCGCCGATGGTCATTCTCACCTCCAATCGGACACGTTCTCTTTCCGATGCGCTAAGAAGGCGCTGTCTTTACTTCTGGATCGATTTTCCGAGCTTGGAGAGGGAAATTGAAACCATCAAGCTGCGCGTTCCCGGACTTTCCGATGAACTGATCAGGCAAATTGCCCGGTCTGCCAAAAAAATGAGGCAATGGTCTTTGCTGAAACCCCCGGGAATGGCTGAAACGATTGAATGGGCGGAAGCCATGGTTGAATTAAATGCGGACAGCTTGAATGAGGAATGGCTGTCCTTGACATTGGGATGTGTGATAAAAACCCAGGAAGATATGGAATTCGTCAGGCAGAAAGGTTTGTCGCTTTTATGGAATTTATAGAAATCCTATTGAAGTCGATGGTTGAGCAGGTTCAAAGCTTTGGTCCGTTTTTGCGAAAAAACGGTTTTCGCGTTAGCATAACCGAAAGCTTGAACGCCGCTACGGCATTGACTTTGTTGGACATTGAATCGATGGAGCAGGTGATGGACGGCTTGCGTTCCATTTATGCGAAATCGCCTGCAGAATGGTCGGCATTTCCAAGCCTGTTCAAACGCCATTTTTGCGTTGATCAGCATACGCTCAAGCTACCGAAAACGCTGGAGGAGGATCCCGGGTTATCCAACGCCGGCAATTCCTATAGGGAGGTTGCTTCCTCCTTTCAAACGACAGGAGGATTGCTGCCTGCCTACAGTCCGGATCTGGGTCAACGCTATCCGATTCGGATTGTGAATGAAGGCGGGTTGGGAGAAATGCTTCACTGGGCCGAAAAATCGGTGCTCCAAATGAAAAGGCCGCGAAGCCGCCGCTTTAAAGAAGGGAGACGTCCGCGGTTCGATTTCCGCCGTACGCTGCGCAACGCGGTCAAAAACGGCGGAGAACCGTTTGTGCTTTTTAAGCGCGAATACCGGCAGGCGCGTCCGCAAATCGTCATGGTTGCGGATATCTCGGGATCGATGAAAGCCTACGCCGATTTTTTCCTGACGATGGCCTGGGCGTTCATGCAATCCCGTGCCAGGATAGAAGTCTTCGTATTCAGCACGGATTTGAAAAGAATCACTCCGTATTTATCTCATAAGCTGTTCAAGGGAATTCCGGAGGAACAATTGATGGGTTTGAAGGGCGGTACGCGCATCGGGTTTTCTTTATCTCGCCTGGCCAGCCGTTATGAGAGTCTGCTGCGTAAAAATACGCATTTGATTATCGTTTCCGACGGCTTTGATACCGGCGATCCGCGGGTGCTTCGGCAGACCATGGATTATCTTTCCAAACGGGCGGGACAGCTCGTTTGGATCAATCCGCTGCTGGGCGAGCAGGAGTACGAGCCCGTTTCGATGGGAATGAAAACCGCACTGCCTTATCTGGACAGATTCGTTGACATCCACGACCGCAAGACATGGGCTGAGGCAGTAAGGACGAATATATTTTCCGGAAATCGGTCTTGAATAAAATCACATTTCATGTAAACTAAGCTTATGAACGATAAATTCCAGTCCTTAGGAGGCTAAGCCTGTTGTCTCGTTTAACTGCATCTTCCACATTTCTTGCCGGGCTGCAATGGCTTTTTTTTATGTTTACGAACACGATTGTTATTCCTCTTTCACTAGGGGCGGCGCTGCATTTATCCTCTTCGGAGATCACTTCCTCAGTTCAGAGGTCCTTTATCTACACGGGTATTGCCTGTCTTCTGCAGGTTTTTTTGGGACATCGATTCGCACTGATGGAAGGACAATCCGGTTTGTGGTGGGGGGTCATTCTCTCGCTTGCTGCAATTGCCTCCTCTTCCGGTACGGATTTGGGCGTTGTCGGAGGATCTTTGGCGACGGGCATCATGATCGCCGGATTGCTGATAGCTTTGCTGGGCGGTCTGGGGATCGGTAAAGTGCTGAACAAAATCTTCACGCCTATCGTCATGAGCGTATTCTTGCTGCTTCTTGCCAGCCAGTTGATTCTCATTTTTTTCAAAGGCATGTTGGGCCTCAGCGGGAACGGGCAAATTTCGATACCGGAAGCGGGGTTGTCGATTTTTCTTGTGCTGCTGGTAACGTGGCTGAATTTGAAGGGCAAAGGACTGATCAGCAATTTTTCCATCTTGATCGGCATTATTGTCGGATGGCTGATCCATTCGCTTTGGATTCCATCTTCCGCGTTGAGTACAACTGCTGACGGCGTTCTCTTCGAATGGTTTCCTTGGGGGAGTCCGCAATTGGAATGGGGAATCGTCATTACCGCAGTATTAGCCGGTCTGTTGAATACGACCAATACGATTGCCACCTTGCGCGAGGCGGAGGATTTATTCGAAAAACCGGTATCCGATCGTATATATAAACGTTCTTTTATTGTTACCGGTATAAATACGACAATTTCCGGTATATTCGGGCTTGTTCCTTACGCTCCTTACACGTCCTCAATCGGTTTTTTGCGTACGACGAGAATTTTGGAGCGGTCCGCTTTTATCGTTGGATCCATTCTTTTTATGATTCTCGGATTGATACCCGCATTGGGCTCATTTTTTTCTACGCTTCCAATGAGTGTGGGGGATGCGGTATTGTTCGTCGCGTATCTCCAATTGTTCGGATCGGCGCTCCGTTACCTGGAAGGAATTCGCTTTAATTCCAAAACCATCTATCGAATAGCCGCACCCACTTTGTTGGGGATTGCCATTATCAATCTCCCCGCAGCATCGTTGAGTTCGATTCCCATGTATCTTCGTCCGCTGTTAAGCAACGGTCTTTTGATGGGTATATTGGTTGCCATTATTATTGAAAATACGGTGAACTGGTCCTCCTATGAGATTTCGAAAGTAAAGCAGGAAGCGAGGAATAAAGCGTGTTAGGTTGAAGACGGTTGCGGTCATGGAGAGGATTGTTTTGCTCCGGCCAGCCCAATACACTTTGTAATTTATGCAATTTGTTTTCTAGGATAAATTGCTGAATGTGGTATAATATAGGTCAGTTCAAGTAGTTAAAGCGCTTACTTTGAAATTATTCGCAATGAGGAGGAAAAATGGACATGGAACTTACATTGAACACGGCCAGAAAACTGATTGAAAAAGGAAAGGAAAAAGCTGGCAAAAATTTCGGCAGGCCGATCTGCATTGCGATCGGCGATGCTTCGGGTTCGCTGCTGACCTTTGACCGTATGGAGGGTGCGCCTTTACGCAGTATCCGCATTTCTCAACAAAAGGCGTACACGGCGATTCGGATGGGGGTTTCTACAGACGTTTTTCTTTCAAGGCTGCAGCAGGATCGGCTGGAAATCAGCTATTATTGCGATCCCGGATTGACGGCTTTGCCGGGCGGAAATCTGCTGAAAAACAAATCCGGTAAAATTATCGGTTGTGTGGGAGTAAGCGGTCTTGCAGTGAGTGAGGATCAGGCGATTACGGAATACATAGCCAAATTGGTTTCTGAAGAAAATATCGATTAATCCTTCGATTTGTCGAATGTTTAAAAACAAACCGGTGCTGAGAAGCATCGGTTTTTTCGGTGCGCCTTGCAGTCGCACAATCTAGGTGGTTCAAATCCACCCGGTAACTTTACCCTTTGAAGTGCCGTAGCCGAAGAAGAGGTCCTACCTCCGACAGGATAAGGACTGGCAGGGTGTCCATAAGGGGGAATCCGAAGGGCCTGCAGGCAAAGTCCAGCCCGGAACAATACGTAAACCAGAGGTGGCGGAGATGTTGGGTAACCCGCCATGAAAACGGGGAAACCTATGCGACGGCATACCTTGCAGGAAAACACGAAAAGGGATACGACCTGCAAGGCTCATCGACGTGATTAGGGTCAGGATGGATGGAACAGAATGTGACGATGACCGAGGGAAGTCTCGTAGTTAACTCGAGGAACGAACTGAAATCGGAGGCAAGCAGTATAGTAATTAGGGGCAAACAAATCAAAATTCCGGCAATGTATATGCGGGGAGGAACCAGCAAGGGCGTTCTTCCGGGGGTTCTGACCATGAAACCGGTAAAATCAGTTACACAACGTTCCAAACGTCAATCATAAAAGACAACCCCGCCGGGGTTTACTCTTGGACTAATAATTTTCTCCTTGACATCAGCGGGGGATTGCGATAATCTAATAACGACTTTCATATCAAAAAAAATTGATGAAGGGCGTGCGAGCATGAAGCAATGCATGACGGTCATGCCACGTGTATGCTGCGGAGATATCCCCTTGTTGGAAGCTTCCGAAGCCGAGCGTCTGGCAATGACGGCAAAAGCGCTGAGCGACCCGATCCGGGTTCAAATAATTCACTTTTTACAAGGCCGTTCGGACCTGTGCACTTGTGAATTTGAAGAGCTGTTGGGACTGGCTCAGTCAAAGGTGTCTTATCATCTGAAGATTTTGCTGCAGGCCGGATTGATTGAGCGTGAAATTTACGGTTCATGGAGCCATTATAAGCTTCGCGATCAAGATTTGCTGAATAAGCTTGAGGCCTTAATCAAAAAAAATTGATGAGCAACTGGGAGACGCCCGCATGAAGGGGAAACACGAATTAACGAAAGGCCCGATTGTCCCGACTCTAATGAGATTGACGCTGCCGATTATTGCGACCAATTTTATATCCACGACCTATGGGCTTGTCGACATGATATGGATCGGGAGGCTGGGAAGCGGACCGGTTGCGGCCATTGGGACGGCAAGCTTCTTCGTCAACCTGGCGGCGGCCTTGTTTACAATGATCTCCATCGGAACCGGAGTCAAAGTCGCGCACAGCATGGGGGCGGGCAGGGAGGATCAAGCAAAAGAGCTGATTCACAGCGGATTTTGGATGTCCATGGGCTTGGGCATTCTGTATATGCTGTTTATCTTTCTGGCAAAAAATCAGCTGATCGGTTTTTTCGAATTAGGCAGCAGAGAAGTCGAACGCATGGCGGCTCAATTTTTGACCGTTTCTGCAATCGGTACAATCTTTACTTTTTTTAATCTGTTGTTCGGCTCCGTCTTGAATTCAATGGGAAACAGCGGAAGGCCGTTCCGTATATATACCGTCGGTTTTGTTGTCAATTTGCTGCTGGACCCCCTTCTCATATTCGGAATAGGCGGCTTCAACGGATTGGGCGTGGTAGGCGCAGCGCTTGCGACGTTAACGGCGAATATGATCGTGACGGGTTTGTTCGGGGTCTATGTTTACAATTCACGCCTGTTATCCAAAAAGCTGACATTCAATAGGAATCAAATGAAACAAATTCTTCGGATGGGAAGCCCGATCACGGTGCAGCGCGTTGCATTTACCGTCATTTCTATTATCATTGCCAAAATTATTGTCCAGTGGGGACCGGATGCCATTGCCGTTCAAAAGATCGGCATTCAAATTGAATCAATCTCCTATATGACGATTGGCGGTCTGCAAGGTGCGATCGCAGCCTTCATCGGTCAAAATTATGGCGCCAACAAACAGGACCGAATTCAAAAAGGGTATCGGAATGCTTTGATCCTAACATCGATCTTCGGAATTCTGATTTCGATCCTTTTTATTTTATTCCCGAAGCAGCTTTTTTCATTCTTCCTGACGGATGAGGCCAGCCTGAAGCTGGGCGCCGATTATATGAGAATCATCGGATTCTCGCAATTGTTTATGTGCATGGAGCTGATGACGGTCGGCGCCTTCAACGGGATCGGAAAGACCCATATTCCGCCGATTTTCAGCATTGTTTTGACGGCCTTGAGGATTCCGATGGCACTGGTGTTATCAGGTCCGTTTGGACTCAATGGCGTATGGATGTCGATTGCTTTAAGCAGTGTGCTGAAAGGGAGCATTCTGGTCTTCTGGTTTATGCGGTCTCTCAGAAAAATCGATGAACCGCTTGTCAATCAATCTTTAAAGGCGATGTGAAGGAAGGTAAATAAAAGATGGGTATGTTGAACAGTCAATTTTTGCAAATCGTGAAGGACCATGACTTGCATGCGGATATTCTGCGAGGCAAATTCGGTCTGGAAAAAGAAAATACCCGGGTCGACAAAGACGGGAAGCTTGCGCTGACTCCTCATCCGAAAGCTTTCGGCAGCAAAATGGAAAATCCCTATATCAAGACGGATTTTTCGGAAAGCCAGATTGAGATGATTACACCCGCTTTCGATACGATTGATGAAACCTATAATTTTTTGGAAACCCTCCATGATATTGTGACGCTGGAGCTGCATGACGAATATTTATGGCCGAGCAGCAATCCGCCGGAGCTGCCGGATGACGAGGAAATCCCGATTGCCGTCATGAATGATCCCGTTGAGGATCAGTATCGTCTTGAGCTGTCGCGAAAATACGGCCGGAAAAGACAGCTGCTCTGCGGAATCCATTACAATTTTTCGTTTGATGAGGCTTTTTTGGAAAGCTTGCATCGAGAGACGGCTTTGCCGGAACAAGACTTCAAGGATTTCAAGGACGCTGTCTATATGAAGGTCGCACGGAATTTGCTGAAATACCGTTGGCTGCTCATCCATTTAACCGGGGCCAGTCCGGTTTTTAATAAAACGTATATTGAGCGGTGCGTTCAATTGGGAGATCATCTTGATGAGGAAAGCCGCTTTTTTCCGAACATGAACTCGTTGCGCAACAGCGTGTGCGGATACCGCACGGGAAAGCCATTCTATGTTTCCTTCAATTCGGTTGAAGAATATGTCAGGGACTTGCAGTCCTTGGTTGATTCCAACGAGCTGCTGAGCGTGAAGGAATTTTACAATCCGGTCAGGGTGAAGCCGGCCAAAAGGGATGACTTCTTGCAGGACTTGCTGCAGAACGGCATAGCCTACCTGGAGCTCCGGATGATTGATTTGAATCCGTTATACAAGAACGGGATAAGCAAAGAAACGATGCAGTTTATTCATTTGTTTCTGGTCTTTATGCTGCTGATGGATGATGAGCCGTTTGGCGAGAAAGAACAAAAAGTGGCTGCCCTTAATCATGACAGTCTTGTAAAGGATGGCATAACGGGACAGTTCTATGGTGAAGGGAACCGCTTGGTTACTTTGCGGGAAAAAGCGCTGGTGCTTATGGGAGAAATGGAGCAAATGGTGCAGGTGCTGAAGCCCGACCACCAGCCGTTTATTCGCCTGCTTGAACTGGAAAAGCAAAGAATTCAGCATCCGGAGCTCAGTTTTGCGGCGATGGTCAAATCGGAGATCCAAAAATCTTCCTATCTTCATTATCATCTGGGGAAAGCAAGGCAATATGCCAAGCAAAGCGAAGCCAACGGATATCAATTCATCGGCTATGAGGACCTGGAGCTTTCGACACAGCTTTTATTGAAGGCGGCGATTAAAAGAGGCATCGAGTTTGAATTGTTGGATCGGGAAGACAATTTTATTGTGTTGAAAAAAGGCGGCCATCAGGAATTTGTAAAGCAAGCCACGAAAACTTCGCTGGATTCGTACAGCACCGTTCTCATCATGGAAAATAAGCTCGTCACCAAGAAAGTCCTGAAGCAGCATGGCATTCGCGTTCCCAATGGCAGAGCATATCATGAGCTTGGCGAGGCGATGGCCGATTACGGGTTGCATCGGGATAAGCCGATCGTAATCAAACCGAAGTCGACGAATTTTGGGTTGGGCGTTACGATTTTCACCGGCGGCTGCTCGAAAGAGGACTATCGAAAAGCGTTTGAAATGGCCTTTGAGCATGACCGGACGGTGCTGCTTGAGGAATTCATGACTGGAAGGGAGTATCGTTTTCTTGTGATGGGCGGCGAGGTTGTCGGGATTTTGCACCGGGTGCCGGCCAATGTCGTCGGGGACGGCATTCACACCATCGAGCAACTCGTCGACGAGAAGAATAAAGATCCGTTAAGAGGCACCGGCTATAAAACTCCGCTTGAACGCATCCGTTTGGGCGAAGTGGAAGAAATGCTTTTGAAAAACCAGTCCAAGAGCCGCACAGATATTTTGGCCAAGGGCGAGATCGTTTATTTGCGCGAAAACTCCAATATCAGCACGGGAGGAGACAGCATCGACTATACGGACGACATTCCGGAAAGCTATAAAAGGATTGCCGTTCACTCCGCAAAGGCTGCAGGCGCCACGTTCTGCGGCGTGGATATGATGATCGACAATATCGCGGCGGAAGCTTCGGAAACGAATTACAGCATTATCGAGATCAACTTTAACCCGGCCATCCATATTCATTGCTATCCGTATAAGGGCAAAAATCGCAAGGCTGATGAAAAAATTCTCGATTTGCTGTTTGGAAAAATTTAAACTCACCTCTAAAAGCGGTCGCTCATCATTGAATTAACCTCGAAAGAGGTTTTTTTATGAATGCGTTTACTATTGAAAAATGGTACTATTTATACGACTACTTAACTAGAAAAGCGGGGAAAGGAATGGGTATGCGAAAAACGATCATATCATTTCTCATTGTCGGATGCCTCGTTTCTTTTGTATTTTCCGTCTATTTTGCTTATCGGGTTGTGCATGAGCATGCCTATCTGCCGTTCCAACCGGAGCCTTCCGCATCCAACCGCTACCGGATTGCCGTGATTTCCAAGGATACGGACACGCCATTTTGGAGCGAGGTAAAGGCCGGGGTGCGATTTCAAGCCAACCGGCTGAGGATGGATATTCTTTTCTACGGATCCTATCGGCCGAATCCGAGCGAATTATTGAAAAACATGGATATTGCCATTGCATCGAAAGTGGACGGCATCATTGTCGAAGGGATGGATACGCCGGAATTCGCCGGAAAAGTCCTTTCCGCCCTGGAGAAAGGCATTCCCGTGATCACCATTGCCACGGACTCGCCTTCCAGCCTGCGGAGGGCCTATGTCGGATCAAATGATTTTCAAGACGGCGTCAAAATCGGAACCTACATCAAGCAGCATCTGAGCGGACATAAACAAATCGGAGCGGTTTTGGGCGATTCCGTTAACAGCATGGAAAATCTCAGACTGAAAGGCTTGATTTCCGCTTTAAAGGATGACGCGGATTTGCAGGTTGTCATGGCCGAGCCTAGCGATGTGAACGACGTCAATCAGGAAATCAACAGTTTGTTGAATGAGCATCCGCAAGTCCGGGTGCTTGTCGGACTCACCTCGGACGCCGGAGTTGGGATTGTCAAGACGGTGAAGAATCGCGCCGCCTTGGCCGGCTATTCGATTTATTCTTTTGACGACACCCCGGATATCATTCATCTCCTGCGGCAAGGCTTCATAAAAGCTACACTGCAGCAGCAGCCCAGAACCATGGGGGAGAAAAGCGTTTCGCTGATCGGCCAATGGCTGAGCGGTTCCGGACTTCCGCTCGAAAACAATTATTTCATCTCTTCCAATGTGATTGTCGGGGAGGGAGAGAAATGAATTCGATCCATAAAAAAATCATGGTTTTGTCGCTGATCAGCTGGATTATCATGGCGGGCTTCTGGCTGCTGATGACGTATTACAATCATAAATCGATCAGCCAATACAACAGTATTCTGCAGCGCTATTTGCTGATGAACCAGGTTCAAAACCTGAGCTTGACTTCCATGAAATCGCTTAACGAATATATGGACAATCCGGCAAGCAGCCTGCTGGCGCAATATCAAGCCTCCTTGAGAAAATTGCAGGACGCAGGAGGGCAACTGTCCAGCTTGAGAAACGACAGCAACAAGCTGACGCTGAGCAGCTACGCGAACATGCTTCGCAGCCAAATCGAAGAAATGAATCTCGCCATCATGTCCGTGCAGGGTGGGCGCATGGATGCAGCAGCCGCTCACTTCAACGAAGCAACCAAAATTTCCAAGTTTATTTCAGAAACGACCCTGGATTTGTTGAGCCAGGATATCTCCGCGTATGACGAATTTTACCGAGGCATTATCCGGCAAAGCACGGACTTGAGCAGTATGGGCTTCTGGACGCTCTTCATGGCCACCTTCCTTCTGCTGCTCTTCTCTTACCAGTTCGCCGGCGGCATTACCAAACCGATTTTGGCGCTGACGTTGGCGGCAAGAGACATAGCGAGAGGGAACTTTGACAATCCGATCGAGATCAAAACGAATGATGAAATCTCCTTTCTGGCCCATACCTTCAACCGAATGAGAGTGGAAATCAAAAATCTGATTACGGAAATCCAGAACAAGGTGCAAATCGAGAAGGATCTGCAAAATCATAAGCTGCTGCTGAAGGAAAGCGAGTTGAAAAGCCTGCAAAGCCAGATCAATCCCCATTTTCTTTTCAATACATTGAATACGATTTCGAAATGGGCCTATTTGGAAGGATCGAATGAAACGAGCAGACTGATTCATTCGGTCGCCCAGTTGCTGCGCTATAATTTGCGCAAACTGGACAGCTCCGTTGTGCTGGCCGACGAGATGAACGGTTTGGTTGAATATCTTACGATTCAAAAGGCCAGATTTATTGACCGCATCCATTATTCCATCGAGATGGACGAGACGTGCAAAACGTTCGAGATGCCTTCTTTGACGCTTCAGCCATTTGTCGAGAATGCCTTCATCCATGCCATCGAGCCCTCTGAAAGTGGAGGAAGCATTATCATTCGCGCAAAGGATCAGGAGCTTCATGTGGTGATCGAGATCATAGACGACGGAGCGGGAATGCCGGAGGAGAAAATTCAAGCCATTCTCAGCGGCACGGCGAATCCTTCATTTAAAGGCCATTCCACAGGCATCGGGATCAACAACGTCATTCAGAGATTGCGGCTGTTTTACGGCGTGGAAGATATCATCCGGATTTCCAGCGCGCCGGGCTCAGGCACGTGCGTGACGCTTTATTTGCCGAAGATGAAAGGAGGAGAAGGGGAGAACCATGATCAAAATCTTGCTGGCTGACGACGAACCGATTGAGCGGATGGCCTTGGAGAAAATCATCGAGAACGGCATACCCAATACGAAAATTGTGGGACATGCGGGCAACGGGCGGCAAGCCATCCAGCTGGCGGAGGAACTTGACCCGGACATTATTTTAATGGATATTCAAATGCCGGGAATCAACGGGCTTGAAGCGATCAGGCAAATCAGAAGCAGTCAACAGAAAACTGACCATGAGGAGCGGAAATTCATCATCGTTTCCGCCTACGACGAGTTTGAATACGCCAGGCAGGGCATCCGGCTCGGCATCAAGGATTATTTGCTGAAACCGTGCCTGCCGGTGACGATTGTCGAGACCGTGCAAAAAGTCATCCGCGAGCTCGAACAGGAGCGGGAAGCAAAAGCCCATCAGGAACGGATGCAAAAATTGCTGCCGATTGTCGAAACGGATTTTGTCATCCAACAGCTTTATGACTATGTGCATGAGATCCATTTGGATGAAATGATGCAGCTGCTCGGCTGCAATCGGGATCAACGCTGCTATGTCCTTTTGCTGTATATCACGGACCGTGCCCATGGGACGGAACCGAAACGGGAATTGGCCGAGCGGCTTCACCGGGCGGTGAAGGAGCAAATCCACCGCAAAGCCAAGGGATGGGTCGGACCCTTGACGGGACGTCAGCTCCCCATTCTGCTCTTTGTCGATCCAGACCAATCGTTTCGGTCTCAAGCGTCCGTAACGGCTCGGGATTTATTGAATCTTTCCGTCCGGTTTCCGTCCTGCGATTTTTTCATCGGCATCGGCAATTCCCAGGAATCCTTGCGCGAAATCAAGCATTCCTATCAAGAGGCGCTGTTGTCGACAGCGGATTTGGGCCTTCCGTCCCGCTGCCGTTTTTTCGAGGATCTGCCCGGCCTGAACAGGCAAGAGGAACACATCCGGCAAACCGTTGTCCTGGAGAAGGCGATTGTGGAGGAGGTCAGGATGGGGAATATGGAGGCGCTCGGCCAGCTTCTGAATCAGCTGATCGACCTGTTCGAAACCTCGGGCATCAGCCTGGTTGAAGCGCAGCAGAGAACGTTGGCCATGCTGCTGATCGCCTCGAGAATGATTCGGGAAACCGGTGTGAATGCGGATCAGCCGATCTTTTCTTTTCAAATCGAATCGTATCCGCAGCTTCGCGTGGAAGCGTCCTGTCTGCTGGAAAAGCTGATGAAAGTCATCGCCGCGGCCAGAAACGACATCGAACCCGACGTTGTGGCGACAATCAAAAAGTATATTCAAGATCATGCCCATGAGGATATTTCGCTGGAGATGATTTCCGAGCATGTTCGGTTGAGTCCTTTTTATATCAGCAAAATCTTTAAAGAGCAAATCGACGTCAATTATATTGATTTTCTTACGGAATGCCGCATTGAAAAGGCGAAAACGCTAATGGCCGAAGGGGAGCTCAGCTTGAAGGAAATCGCCTACGACATCGGATACAAGGATCCCAACTATTTCAGCAGGGTGTTCAAAAAAATGTGCGGCATCACGCCGAAGGATTATCGAAATCGAATCAGATTGAAGCAATCGCATACGGATTCTGCAAAAAAATGATAAGCGAGAGGTTCTTTTAATGAAAAGCTGGATCAAAACGAGCGGCATTTTTATTCTTATCCTGACGGTGATTCTTTCTCTGGCCGTCTTTTCAGCAGGGAATAAGCAGACGGCACCGGACAGCGGCATAAAGACTCGGACTGATTCGCAATCCGGTAAAGCCCAAAAAACAATCGTCGTCGGATTTTCCATGGATACGCTGGAGGAAGAGCGCTGGCGGAAAGACAGAGACTATTTTATCGCCTCCGTCCAAAAGCTGGGAGCCGACGTGAATGTGCAGGCGGCAAACAGCGATGACGCCAAGCAGCTGGCTCAAGCGGAATATCTGATCAGCCAGCATGTCGATGTTCTGGTGGTTGTCCCGCATAATGCCGACGCATCCGCGGCCATCGTGGCGAAAGCGCACGCTGCGGGTATCAAAGTGCTTTCCTATGACCGTCTGATCAAAAATTCGTCCGTCGACCTCTATGTCTCCTTCGACAATGAGCGGGTGGGACAAATGCAGGCTGCGGCCATCACGAAGCTTGCTCCTAAGGGCAGCTATGCGCTGATCGAAGGCGCCGATTCCGACTACAATGCGCATCTGTTCAAGCAGGGACAGATGGACATCCTGCAGCCGTTGATCGACAAGGGCGACATTCATGTCGTATACGACCAATGGACCAAGGAATGGGAGCCGACCATCGCTTTGGCGAATATGAAAAACGCCCTGAAGTCCAATCTGAACCATATCGACGCGGTGCTCGCCGCGAATGACAGCACCGCCGGAGCCGTCGTTGAAGCCCTAAAGGCGCAAGGCTTGGCGGGTAAAATTCCGGTCTCCGGACAAGACGCGGATTTGGCCGGCTGCCAGCGCATCATTGAAGGCACCCAGACCATGACGGTTTACAAGCCGATCAAAGCGCTTGCCGAAAAAGCGGCCGAATTGGCCGTCGATTTGGCGAACGGCAAAAGCGTAGCCACTGTAAGAACGATCAATAATGGCAAAATCGACGTCCCCTCCATCCTGCTGGATCCGATCGCAGTGGATAAAACGAATATGGATGCCACCGTCATTTCGGACGGTTTTCACAAGAAAGAAGAAGTATACAAAAATGCAGGTAGGCAGTGAAACCACCTACTTCAAGAGTGGCTGCAGCCCAATACCACGCCCTCCAGCATGAACTAAAGAATGGGTACGATCCAAGGACGCCGTAAGGCGTCTTTCTTATACCACATAAGAATTTATAAGTTTCCGATGCCCGCTGCCGATTCTTCCAACCTGCTGCTAAGTCAGCACCGACCGAATGAGTGAGGACGCCTGATATGCGGTCATCCCGAATTTCAGCGAATCCTCCGGACGGATGCGGATCTCTACGCTGACGGCTTCCTCCAGCAGTGTATTGGTCCATGATCCGTACCTTTGATTTGCTTCACGGCTGCGGTTATGATCGCCGCTGCAATGAACCATGGGGGGAAGGAATCGAAGTAGAAGGATGAGCTGAGGATGATAAGGGGAGCATGGGTATGAGCCGGAGAGTTTACGTGCTGCCTTTGAAATGGTGTTGTTGCCTCGAACCTGTCTATTTATATAACACCATTTCAACAGCAGCCGAAGGCCATACCCATCTTCCTAAACAGCGCTAAAGTATGGGTTTCGTTATTTCAGTCACCCGAAGGGTGATTTTGTTCTGTCAGGTGTCCATGCCTTTCTCATGGCACCGACAAGGATAGAACAAAATTGTACAGATCGGATTAAAAATATGCTACTTGTTTGCAGCAATCGAGCGTAAATAACGTGCTATCATCATTTTGAAATCCAAAAAGAGAGGGGTAGTCAGATGAAAAGAGGCTTGAAAGCGATATCAATCATGGTGGTCGTCGTTTTGCTTGCCATGGCAGCCGCCGCATGCGGCAGCAGCGCAAACAAAGTGGATGTAGGCATTGTATTGCCGACCAAGGATGAGCCCAGATGGGTGCAGGATGAGCAAAGATTCAAGGATGCTCTAAAAGGCACGAATTACTCGACAGAAATTTTGTTCAGCCAAGGTTCCTCCGCGAAAGAAAAAGATAATGTGGATTCCTTGGTTGCCAAAGGCATCAAAGTATTGATCATTTGCCCGCAGGACGGCGACGCAGCCGCAGCGGCAGTGGAAGGGGCCCAAAAAGCAGGCGTTAAAGTCATCTCCTATGACCGACTGATCACCAACACGAGTGCAGTCGACTACTATGTCACCTTTGACAGTGTTGCAGTTGGTAAAGCGCAAGGCCAATACCTGATTGATCATGCCAAAGGCAAAGGCGAGCCGTTGTACCTGTATGCCGGGGCGGCATCCGACAACAACGCGTTCCTGTTCTTCCAAGGCGCATGGTCTGTTCTTCAGCCGAAAATTGCCGACGGCACCTTCAAAATCGCCAACTCCAGCGAAGCTGTTGCTTTGCAGGGAAATTCCACCCTGACTCGCGATCAGGAAAGCAAAATTATCGGTCAGATCACGACAAATTGGGATGCGAATGAAGCGAAAAACAAAGCGCAAACAAATTTGACGGCAGCTGCAGCCGACATGAAGGGCGATGTCGCGATCCTGGCTCCGAATGACGGAACCGCACGTTCCATCGCCGATGTATTCGCTTCGGACAAAGCCGTTACAAGCTATGTGGTTACCGGACAAGACGCGGAAAAAGCGTCCGTTCAATACATCATTGACGGCAAGCAATCGATGACCGTATTCAAAGATGTCCGCACACTTGTCAAGGACGCCATGGGCATGGCCGTTTCCCTGCTGGATGGAAAAACGCCTGAAACAACCGGATCTTACAACAATGGCAAAATCGATGTGAAAGCCAAACAAACGAACGTCATCGTTGTCGACAAGAGCAATGTCAAGAGCGCGCTCATTGATTCCGGATATTACCCGGCAAGCGATTTTAAAGGTCTGCAATAGAAATCCGGCGCAATGTGGACGGGAATAGTGATGGACGCGTCTATCGCGTCTATCGCTATTTCTCTATTCTATGAGCGTGTTAAGGAGTGCAGTGCGATATGGGCAAAACCATCTTGGAAATGAAGGGAATATCCAAAGAATTCACGGGGGTCAAAGCGCTTTCCAATGTCAACTTCAAAGTGGAGAAAGGCGAGATTCATTGCCTTGTCGGTGAGAACGGCGCCGGAAAGTCCACCTTGATGAAAGTGCTGAGCGGCGTATATCCGCATGGAACCTACGAGGGTGACATCATCTTCGAAGGAGAGGTTCAAAAATTCTCCAAAATCAACGACAGCGAGAAAGCGGGCATTGCCATCATTCATCAGGAATTGGCGCTGTTTCCCGACCTTACGGTATACGAAAATATATTTGCCGGCAATGAAATCAGGAAAGGTCCGTTTGTGGACTGGAATCAAACGGTTGTGCGCGCCGAAGCCATGCTGGAAAAAATCAAGCTGAATATCAATCATGAGTCGCTCATTAAAGATTTGGGCGTCGGCAAGCAGCAGTTGGTTGAAATCGCAAAAGCGCTGGGCAAGGATGTCAAGCTGATCATCCTGGACGAACCGACAGCCGCGCTGAATGAAAATGACAGCGAAAATTTGCTCAGGCTTCTGCAGGATTTGAAAAACCAAGGAATTACCTCCATCATGATTTCACATAAATTGAAGGAAGTTTTGGCCATAGCCGATAAAGTCACGGTCTTGCGCGACGGTCAGACGATCTGCACATTGGACGCGGCGAAAGGGGAGCTTTCGGAAAGCTTGATTATCAAAAGCATGGTCGGCCGTGAAATCGACGACATTTATCCCAAGAGAACAACTCATCATTTTGGAGAAAAAATCCTTGAACTCTGCAACTGGACGGCCTATGACCCCAAGCTGGGCCGCAATGTCGTGGAAAATGTGAATATCCATGTCAAAAAAGGGGAAATCGTCGGCATTGCCGGTTTAATGGGAGCCGGGCGGACAGAATTGGCACAGAGCATTTTAGGCAATCCGAAAGGCTATAAATTGCAAGGCGATTTATTTTTCGACGGAATCAAAAAAGTGTACCGGCATCCGAAAGAAGCGATTCAAGCAGGGATTGCCTATGTTACGGAAGATCGAAAAGGAAACGGATTATTCTTGATTCAAGATATCAAGCAAAATATTACCGTCTCCAATCTTCATGTGATTTCTTCGCAAGGATTTATCAATACCAATGAAGAAGTCAAGGTTTCCAATGAGTATAAACAATCGTTGAACATAAAAGCGCCTTCGATTGAACAGCTGGTCGGAAATTTGAGCGGCGGCAACCAGCAGAAGGTGTCGCTGGCCAAGTGGCTGTTTGCAGGGCCGAAGCTGCTGATTCTGGACGAACCGACCCGCGGAATCGATGTGGGAGCGAAATTTGAAATTTATACGCTCATGAACAAGCTGATCGGCGAAGGGTTGAGCATCATCATGATCTCATCCGAACTGTCCGAGGTGCTGGGCATGAGCGATCGAGTATATGTAATGGCTGAAGGCAAAATTAAGGGCGAGCTGTCTGCGGAAGAAGCGGATCAGGAAAAAATCATGCAGCTGGCCACGCTATAGGGGGAAGACCTGTGAATATTGTTAACGAAGCGAGATCGCTGCTTAAAGCGAATATTCGCGAATACGGCATGTATATCGCGCTGTTTGTCATCATGCTGACCTTTTCCATCCTGACGGACGGGCTTTTCATGTCCTCCAGAAACATCAGCAATTTGATCGACGCTACAGGCTACATTGCCGTGCTGGCTGTCGGCATGACGCTGGTCATAGTCATTCGGCACATTGATTTGTCGGTTGGATTCGCCTCCGGATTTTTGGGCGCAATAGCTGCGATCCTTCTCACTCAGGCCGGCGCTCCCGTTTATTTGACGATTCCCATTATCCTGGTCTTAGGAGTCGGGATCGGTTTAATCAACGGCTTCCTGGTTGCCCAAGTGGGCATACCGGCGTTTGTGGCTACCCTTGCAGGGATGCTGTTTTTCAGAGGGGCGCTCCTGCAGGTGACGGAAAAAACAGGAACGATCATTATTAAAAACGACCATTTTAACGCTATCGGCAACGGATTTATTCCCGCGATCGCAAAAGTGCACGGCATGAATCTGCTTTCCCTGATTATCGGCGGGTTGATCATTGCCGCTTACATCTTCGGCGAATTATCGAAGCGAAGAAACAAGCTGAAGTACAAGTTTGAAGTGATCTCGAAAAGCATGTTTTCTATAAAGCTGGTATTTGTTTCCTTCATCATTGCCTATATCACCTGGATTTTGGCGAATTACAACGGATTTTCCTGGACGGTGATCATCGTGCTGATCGTCGTTGCGATTTATCACGTTTTGACGACTTCCACCGTTCTCGGCAGGCATATTTACGCGGTGGGCAGCAATCCGGAAGCCGCGAACTTAAGCGGAATCAGCGTGAAGAAGATCACTTACTTCGTATTTGCTTCCATGGGGCTGCTTACGGGACTGTCGGGCATTCTCTTTACCGCGCGCTTGCAGTCCGCCACGACGACGGCGGGTACATTATTCGAGCTCGACGCGATTGCGGCAGCATTCGTAGGCGGCGTATCCGCAGCCGGAGGTGTCGGCAAAGTGACGGGCTCAATTATCGGAGCCATTGTCATGTCCTCTCTCTCCAACGGGATGAATTTGATGGGAGTCGGCATTTCCTATCAATATATGATCCGCGGGCTGGTGTTGGCCGCCGCCGTGATCTTTGATGTCGCCACGCGCAAAAAAAGGGGTTAGACAGTTGTACAAGAGGCTTTCGGAATGATGGCCGGAATACCGCATTCTCGATCGGTGGGGCAGCTTATTATCTGTTTGGCGGAGGCGGTTGGGATAAAACGATGGCGGCGGTCGTATTGTTCAGCTTTTTGCATTTTACGGGCAGCGCTTTTTTCGTCAAGACGGTATTTTGCGGGATGTTCTTTATCGCCATGCTGGCTTCCGTTTGGCTGATACCCAAGCTTGCGTCTGCAAACGTAGAAAGGTTAGTGCATAGAAAACGTCGGCTGCGCTAGGCTCGGAAGGGGTACTTAGGCAATTCATCCGGGACAAGCTGACTTACGAGGAAGTAAAACGCCGATTTGAAAGGAAGGGCTATACGCTTTTATCGACGCCTCACGAAGGAAACAACATCCAATGGACGCCTTTTCTGTACTCTTAGTATAATAGGAACTAACGTTCTTATCGGGGGTATCGTGATGGAGTTTGTACATCTGCATGTACATACGGAATATAGTTTTCCGGAAGCCGCATGCCGATTGGAGGAGTTGATTCATCAGGCGAAGGAGTGGGGGATGACTTCGCTAGCAGTCACAGACAAAGGCGGGATTCACGGAGCCATCCGCTTTTATGATTTGGCGAGGAAATATGGCATTCATCCGATCATTGGCTGCGAAATGAAAGTGGGTGAAACAGGTGAGTCTTTACTTCTGTTGGCGGCAACAAATAAAGGATATGAACAAATCGTTCAATGGTTGAATAGCGGCTTCAATCCATGCGAAGCTCCAGGGGGGGATGTGATCTCGCTAAGCGGAGGACGCGGAGGAATCATCCATCGACTGCTTTCGAACGGTGAAATGGATCAGGCCGAAGAGAGAGCGTTGGAATATGCAAGATGGTTCGGAACCGAAAATTTTTATTTGGAACTTCAAAATCACGGTGTTGAAGAAGATGGCACTTTGACCGCAAGAACGGTTCAACTTTCCCAAAAAACGGGGATTCCGCTCGTTGCCGCCCATGAAGTTCGTTACCTTGCTCCTGAGGATGCATCTCTGCTTCCTATTCTGCAAAACTGCCATCCTCGTCGGCAATCGGGCGCGGGCTCTTTTTATCTTCCCTCTCCGCAGGAAATGAAGGATAAGTTTCACGATCTGCCAGAGGCTTTGGCGAATACGGTGCGAATCGCGCGGCGATGCCGGTTTCAATTGGAATCGGGAAGGAGCAGACTCCCGAAGTTCCCTGTCCCTGAAGAGGAGCATGAGGAAAACTTGTTGAAACATCTTTGCAAGGAAGGCTTGCGGAAACGTTTTGATATGGATGCGATGGATCCTTCGGAACAAGAGCGGATCATGAATCGGATGAACAAGGAATTGGATGTCATTATCAGCCGCGGATTGGCTTCCTATTTTCTCATCGTTTGGGATATGGTTCAATTTGCGCGGCAAAGAAAAATTCCCATCGGACCGGGGAGAGGTTCCGCAGCCGGTAGCCTTGTGGTATATTTGCTTGGCATTACGGAAGTCAATCCGCTTGTTTACGGACTTTCTTTCGAGCGGTTTTTGAGCCTGGACCGTCCCGATTTGCCGGATATCGATCTTGATGTTTGTCAGATCAGACGCTCCGAAATCCTGCATTATCTAAAAGGTAAGTACGGGGCAAACCGGGTTGCCCACATCGGTGTTGTAAACACTTTCGGTACCAGAGGGGCCGTCAGAGAGGCGGGGAAATGTTTGAATCTGCCTTCTGGACACATTAACCTTCTTGCGAAGCTTCTTCCTGCTTTCTCCGGAAAAGGAGGAATCCGCCATTGTCTGGAAACGCTGCCTGAACTGCAAAAGCTGCCGATGGACCAAGAACCGTACAAATCTTTGTTCCGCTTGGCTGAACAGATCGAAGGATTGCCCAGAAATCACTCCGCTCATCCTTCGGGTATTCTGATTGGGGATGAAGATTTGGCGCGCACGATCCCTTTGCAGCAAAGACCAAACGGAGAATGGATGACCTCCTTGACCAAAGAAGATATTCATGCGCTTGGTCTATTGAAAATCGACTTGTTGGGATCGCGAATTCTCAGCGTCATTCGTGATACGCTTCAGGCAATCAAGGAGCTTTCGGGCAAGGAAATGGAAATGGGGGATATTCCCCTGGATGATCCGGAAACCTTTCGAACCATGGAAAAAGGGAATACGATCGGCTGTTTTCAATTGGAAAGCATGGGAATTCGGAATCTGATGCGGAGGATGCGGCCCGAAAATCTGGAGGATCTTACCGCGCTTGTCGCTCTGTATCGTCCGGGAGCTTGGGAAGAGGGCATCGTGGAAACTTATCTTCGAAGACGGCGAGGGGAAGAAAAAAGCGATTTTTTATTGCCGGAAATGGAACCGATTCTTTCGGGCACTTACGGTTTGATTCTATATCAGGAACAGGTGATGCAAATCGCTCATGCGGTAGCCGGCTATTCGATGGGAGAAGCGGATTCTTTAAGAAGCGCGCTCTCCAAAAAAAGGATGGATGCCCTGGAATACCACCGGGAACGATTTATTCGCGGCGCGATGGAACGAGGACGGTCGGCAGAACGCGCTTCCGCCGCATTCCATTTTCTGGAGCGGTTTGTGGGATACAGTTTTGTCAAGGCGCACAGTGTTTCCTATGCCTGCCTCTCCTACTGGACCGTCTATTTGAAAACGCATTATCCAAAGGAATATATGGCCTCTTTGCTCAGCTTGCAAGGAGGCTATTACGATAAAAGGGTATATTACAGAGAAACTGCAAAAATGGGAATTTCCCTGCTTGGGCCGGATGTGAACGAGAGCGGTGTTGGTTTTCGAGCCGGGAAACTTGGAATTCGCGTAGGTATGGATGCCATTAAAGGAACCGGAGTGGAAGCCGTTGCTTCCCTTTTGCACTCCCGCCGGAAAGACGGAAGGTTTGACTCCCTGCAGGATCTTATATCGAGGATGAAAACCCGCCGGATCAAAGGTTCGGTTCTGGAAGCGTGGATCGCTTCAGGAGCGTGCGATCGTTTGGGAAATAACCGGAGGCAAATGTTAAAGTTCTTGAATGATTCCAATTCCGATTTATTTGACGATGAATCCCCGGATTCAGTTGATGATTTTTCCAAAAGTGAAAGGAGAAGAATGGAAAAAACATGGCTTGGGTTTTCACTAGATCCAACCCCCTCGGAAAAGTGGCGGCAATTTTTGAAACAGTATCAAATCGTTCCGATTGAAGCTTTGGGCGATCTGAAAAACAATACCCGGGTCCGGATCTGCGGAACCGTGATTCACAGCAGGCGTCAGCCGGCAGGTGACCGGGACTATGTCTTGTGGCTTGTTTTGCAGGATCACTCCGAGATGGCCGAAGTTGTTTTGTACCCCAAAATCTACAAGCATGGCTTATATGAATTGAATCCGCAGGGAATTATAGTGGAAGGAATTCTGCGGATCGAGGAAATGACTTTCCGAATCGTTGCAGAAAAAATCAAAGCGCTCGGAGGTTGACCCATGCTTCTCATCGGAACTGCCGGTTACAGCTATGAGGATTGGCGGGGAATTTTTTACCCGGAAAAGTTGAATAAAAAAGAATTGCTGCAGTATTACGCCCGTGAATTTCCATTTACGGAAATCAATACGACCTATTACAGAATGCCTGCCGCATCGATGCTGCAAAAGTGGCATGAGCAGACGCCGGAGCATTTTCAATTCGTGATTAAAGCCAACAAGGGGATGACCCATGAACGGGAACAGAATGAACCGCTTTTTTCCGAATTCAGGGAAGCTTTAAAACCGCTGATTGAAGCGGACAAACTCGGCTGTGTTCTGGCTCAGTTTCCGACGAGCTTTCGCAACAAGGACAAGAACCGGGATTACTTGAAGCAGTTCAAGGAATGGCTGGGGAACATCCCGGTTGCCGTTGAATTTCGGCACGAAGAATGGATTGAAGAAGGCGTTTTCCGGCTTCTGGAAGAAGAAGAGATCGGATATGTTTGTGTGGACGAACCGCAGTTCAAAACTTTGGTTCCTCCGGTAATCAGAGCTACAAGCCAAATCGGCTATATCCGCTTTCATGGACGCAATTACAAAAAATGGTGGCATCATCAAGAATCCCATGAACGGTACGATTACTTATATACCGAAGAGCAATTGAAAGAATGGGTTCCGAAAATTTTAAAGCTTGCGGAGCGGACCGAAAAGACCTTTATCAGCATGAACAATCATTACCGGGCGCAAGCTGCGATCAATGGCCGCATGTTGAAGGAGCTGCTGGAGAAGCGGATGTTGGAAGCGGAAATGTCGATGAAGGAAGCTTCCAAGGATGAGGTGATTTTGATATGACGGTCGCCATGATCACCTTGGGCAGTATAACCGATCTGCGAACCTTGAATGACGTCTGTACCCGTACTTTTCTGCCGGCAGCCGGGGAAAACATTGTTTTTGGCGAAGGACCGGAACATGCGAAATTCATGCTGATCGGGGAAGCCCCGGGGGAAGAGGAGGCCGAATTGGGACGCCCTTTCGTAGGCAATGCCGGCCGGCTGCTCAATAAATATTTGCAGGAGGCGCAAATCTGCAGGGAGGATTGTTATGTGACGAATGTGTTAAAAGTCAGGCCGCCCGGCAACCGAACACCGAGAAAATCGGAAATCAAGGAAGCTTTGCCGTTTTTGATCCGTCAAATCACGTTAATTCGTCCCGCAGTCCTTGTTTGCCTGGGGAGCGTTGCCGTTCAGGCGGTGATCGATCCGAAGGCAAAGATCACGCAAATCAGGGGAGAATGGCAGGAAAAGTACGGAATCAAAATAATGCCCACCTATCACCCGGCGGCGGTTTTTCATGACGAAGACAAAAAAGAATGGCTGAAAAAGGATCTGACCGAAGCAAGAAAGCGGGTTTACTAACGTAAGCAAATCCGAAATGGGCAATTATGTCAAAATGATATTGCAGCCCAAAGCTGCTTTTTTTTATGGAAGAAAACGGCGAAAAAGTTCAGGAAAAATGTTGAATTTCAGTATAAATAAACCGAATTATGTCATGTTGTAAGCAGACAGCTTTTGTTGTAATATATGTTTGTTCTATGATTTATAAATTCAAGGCGATAGAGAAAATAGTAAATGGAAGGGGACGTCAACAATGTTTTTCAAAAAGAAAGGTTTGATTGCAGGTTTGGCGTTTTTTTTGGTCTTGACATTTGCTTTGAGCGCTTGCGGAGGCGGGGCAAACAACAATGTACTGCGAGTGGGAGTCGATGACAGCTATCCTCCAATGGAGTATAAGGATAAGGACGGCAAAACAACGATTGGCTTTGATGTCGATGTTGCCAAGGAATTGGCGAAAAGACTTGGAAAAAGTGATGTGCAGTTCATTTCAAACGACTGGACAGGAATTTTTGATGCGCTGGAGACGGACAAGTTTGATGTAATCATATCCTCTGTAAGTATCAATGAAGACAGGCAGAAGAACCATTCGCTCACAAACCCTTACATAGCCAACAAGCTGGTTATTGTAACCAATAAGACGACTACGGATATCAAATCGCCTGAAGACCTGAAAGGCAAAAAAGTGGGTGTGCAGGCGAGCACTACTTCCGAAGATTTTTGCAAAGATCTCATAAATCAAGGCAAACTTGAAAAGGACAACTTGACATCTTATCCGCTTGTAACGCAGCCTTTTATGGACCTTGAGGCAGGCAGGCTGGATGCGGTTGTGGTCGATATCGTCGTTGCAAAATACTATATCTCAAACAATAAGGATAAACTGGCTCTTGTATGGGAAAGCCCGGATGCGGAGCCGATGGCGTTATGCTTCAAAAAGAAAGATACCGAGCTAAGAGACAAGGCGAACCAAATTCTTGCGGAGATGCAAAAGGACGGAAGCATGAAGAAAATATCTGAAAAATGGTTCGGTGAAGACGTTACTGCCAATTTGAAATAACATTTGATGACAAGCTTATACCGGGCAGGCTGAATATGGTCAGCCTGCCCGAATCATCTTTTATGATCATTATCGGGTGCATGGGGAGTTGTTTAAAACTTGGAATTTTTGAATGATTTTTTGGGATATATGCTGTTCGCCGCTTCATTATATGGCGGGAAATAGCCATGGATTCGCCATTCGGTTTGGCGGAGCCAAACCGAAAATGTACCCGACAATAGCCTAATCCCTTCTGTACAATGTCGTGGGAGTAGGCTATTGTTGTTTAAAAAAGGAGAATGCTCCCGTACCTTTGGCGAGGATGAGCGGGAGCATTTCACACTACATGATCAAACTACTCCACTTCGGCCGTTCTTGCAAGGCCTATTTACGTATGTACGAAAATGGCTCCCCCGACGTATTGATTTGCTGCGAGGATTGCGGACGTCATCTGCATAAACATGGACGGTACTTCCGGTCGGTTACGACAAAACAAGAAGTCATCCGAATCCCCATCTACCG